>CAYJOH010000043.1:5661-10660 GCA_964371685.1 uncultured Anaerolineaceae bacterium | reverse complement strand
CGTCGTCGGCGCCCCAGGGGTCCAGCGGGTTGCCGATGTAGCCCATCGTCGGCAGGGCGCCGAGGATTGCCGTCCGCGCCGCCTCGGGCAGCGGCGGCAGCTCGAGGCCGGTTCGATGGGCGAGATCGGCGACCAGCGACGCCTCGCCCGTGGACACCGTCACCACGCCGGTCCGGCCGCGGCCCACGCCCCGGCCCAGGCGGTGGGCGCCGGCGACCAGCTCGGCCGCCTCGAGCAGCTCGTCGAGGTCGTGGCAGCGGATGACCCCGGCCGCCGCGAGCGCCGCGTCCGTGACCCGGTCCTCGCCGGCGAGGCTGCCGCTGTGCGCGACCGCCGCCGCCTGGGCCTGCTCGGACCGGCCCACCTTGACCGCGAGGATCGGCTTGCCCAGCTCGAGCGCCCGGTCCGCCAGGGCGAGGAACCGCTCGGGCCGCTTGAACCCCTCGACGAACAGCATGACCGCGTGGGTCTCGGGGTCGTCGAGGCAGTACGCGAGGTAGTCGCAGACGTCGAGGACGACCTCCGCCCCCACCGACACGATCCGGCTGTAGCCGATCCGGGTGCCCGGGGCGTGGATGAAGGCGTCCGTCACGCTGCCCGACTGGGCCAGCCCGGCCACGTGACCCCGTTTGAGCCACGGGTTGACGTCGCCGATGTAGCTGGTGCTGTTCGTCGTCCAGTCGACCATGCCCATGCAGTTGGGGCCCAGCAGCGCGACCCCGTGCGCCAGCGCGATGTCGCGCACCGCGCGCTGCATCTCGGCGGCGGCCGCGCCGCCCTCGACCACCCCGCCGCCCGGGATCACGAGGCTGGGCACGCCCGCCTCGGCGGCCTGCTGCGCGAACACCGCGGCCCGCAGTGGGTTGACCGCGAGGATCACCGTGTCGGGGCGCTCCGGCAGCGCCTCGAGCGACGGGTAGCAGGGCTGGCCGTGGGCCTCGGCGTAGTTGGGGTTGACGAAGTGGCAGCGCGTCTCGCTGCCCATCCGGACCAGGTTGTCGCGGACCGTGAGGGCGAGCGAGGAGCGGGGGCTGGCGCCGACGACCGCGATCGAGCGCGGGGCGAACAGCGGGCGCAGGTCGATCCGAGTGGGACGCATCCCCGGCCGTCAGCCCACGACCCGGTCCACGCCGCGCTTCTCCAGCGCCCGCGCGATGACCATCCGCTGGATCTCGGAGGTGCCCTCCCAGATGCGGTCCACGCGCAGCTCGCGCAGGTACCGCTCGGCCGGGAACTCGCGCATGTAGCCCCGCCCGCCGAACACCTGGACCACGCGGTCCGCGCAGCGCCAGGCCGCCTCGGACGCGAACAGCTTGGCCACCGATGCCTTGGCGTGGACGACCTTGGGATCGGCGCGCTGGTCCATCAGCCACGCGGCCTCGCGGGTCAGCAGGCGGGCGGCCGCGGCGTCGGCGGCGGAGTCGGCCAGCGGGAAGCTGACCCCCTGGAAGTCGTAGATCCGCTGCCCGAACTGGATCCGCTCGGTGGCCCACGCAACCGCCAGCTCCAGCAGCCGCTCCATCGCCCCGGCGCAGCGCGCTCCGATGTGCAGCCGCTCCTCCACGAACCACTCGTTGGTCATCGCGTCCGCCTCGCCGACGCCGCCCAGGATCGCCGTGGCCGGCACCCGGACGTCGGTGAGGGTGAACTGGGGGTGGCGGTCGGCGAAGGTGTGGGTGTAGTCCGGGTCGCCGGTCATCTCGACCCCGGGCTCGTCGTAGTCCACGAGGAACAGCGTGGGCCTCCGCTCGCCGCCCTCGAGCAGGTGGCAGTGGAAGATCATGAAGTCCGTGTCGGACGGGCCGGTGACGAACCACTTCTCGCCGTTGAGGACGTACTCGCCGGTGGACGGGTCCTCGACGGCCGTGGCGGCCAGCGTCCGCGCGTCCGAGCCCTGGCCCGGCTCCGTGATCGCGTAGCTGCCGGTCCGCTCGCCGCGCAGGGACGGCTCGAGGTACCGGCGACGCTGCTCCGGGGAGCAGTGCGCGAGCGCGTTGTAGGCCCCCGGGATGAAGCTCCACAGGCCGCCCGTGACCTGCCCCAGCTGCTCGTGGACGAGCACCTGCTCCAGCGCGGACCAGCCCTGGCCGCCGGCCTCAACGGGCAGGCTGCCGCCGTGGAGGTCGAGCTCGATGGCGCGCCGCTTGAGCTCGCGGATCGTCCCGGCCGGCAGGGTCCCGGTGCGCTCGAACTCGGCCTCGTGCGGCTGGAGGACGTCGCGCGCGTAGATGCGGGCGCGCTCGCGCAGGTCCGCCTGGGTGGGGTCGAGGGTCAGGTCCATGGGCGGCAGTGTGTCCGGGCACCCGGCCGCCGGACCGCCGCGTCGCGGGCGGCGGGACGGTCAGGCGAGAAGGTCGTCCACGCGGCGCGTCATGCGTGCCGGTCCTCCGCCCGCGCCCCGCTTGCCCTGCCTTTTCGCGCCCTCCTCCGTCCACGCCGTGTTGCCCAGTCACCCTGTGACTATTCCCAGGCGACGAGGCCCACATCGGCCTCCGAGGCCTGGCGCGCGATCGCCGAGGAGCCCGGGCTCGTGCGTGCCTGCGGTCGGCCGCCGCCCTCGGGGTCCCCGTACCGATCCTGCGCGGGCTCCATGCCGGGGTCGAAGAGCCGGGAATAGTCGCCGGCTGAATACGACCCGCGGGACGGCGGAGCACCCCGACGGGCGCCCGGCCCCGATTCCATCCGCCGGACGCCGCACGGGGCAGCCGCGAGGCACGTCCGTTTCGGAGATTCGGCACTACCCGGCCCGTCGCGCGGGTCGCCAATGTCGTGACGGGAAGCCCGGGCGGCAGCGCGGAGGATGGTGGAGCGTGCGCAAGGTCGAGTTCACGGTCAACGGCCGGTCCCTGGAGCTCGTCGCCGACGAGCAGCGGACCGTGCTCCTCGACGTCCTCCGCGACGACCTGTCGCTGACGGGCGCGAAGCAGTCCTGCGACCGCAAGGGCCAGTGCGGCACGTGCATGGTGCTGGTGGACGGCAAGGCCGTGCTCTCGTGCATCACGAAGGTTGCCGCGCTCCAGGGCGCGGACGTGACCACCATCGAGGGCCTGGGCACGCCCGACGATCCGCACCTGGTCCAGCAGGCGTTCGTGCTGGCGGGCGCCGTCCAGTGCGGTTTCTGCACCCCCGGCATGATCGTGACCGCCGCCGAGCTGCTGGAGGCGAACCCGAGCCCGACGCGGGCCGAGATCCGGCGCGCCCTGCGCCGCAACCTGTGCCGCTGCACCGGCTACACGAAGATCGTCGACGCGATCCAGCTGGCCGGACGCTTCCTCCGCGGCGAGCTCGCCCCCGCGGACCTCCTGCCGGGGCCGGACGCGCCGGCGCTGGGCGTGTCGCATCCCCGGCCGAGCGCCATGGCGAAGGCGTGTGGCACGGCGCTGTTCGGGGCGGACATCCGGATGCCCGGCGCGCTCGAGCTGGCCGTGGTCCGCAGCCCCCACCACCACGCCCGCATCCGGGGCATCGACGCGACGGCAGCCGAGGCGATGCCCGGCGTGGCCGGCGTGATGACCGCGAAGGACATCCGGGGCACCAACCGGATCAAGTACACGGTCGCGGACCGGCCGGTCCTGTGCGACGAGGCGGTGCGGACGCTGGGCGACCCTGTCGCGATCGTGGCTGCGACGACTCGCGACCAGGCCCTCGCCGCGGCCGAGGCCGTCGTCGTGGACTACGAGCCGCTGGCCGCCCTGCTGTCGCCCGAGGCGGCGCTCGCCGACGACGCGCCCCAGATCCACCCCGACATCCCCAACCTGTGCCACCGCCAGCCGATCGTCAAGGGCGACGCCGCGAGCGCCTTTGCCGGCGCGGCCGCCGTGGTCGAGGCACGGTTCCGGACGCAAAGCGTCCACCAGGCGCCGCTCGAGCCCGAGGTCTCGCTCGCATATCTCGAGGGCGAGGGCGAGGACGCCGAGCTCGTCCTGGTCGGGCGAAGCATCAATATCCACCTCGCGGTGTCGAGCCTCCAGGCGGCGCTGGGCTGGGAGGCGATCCGCTACGAGGAGCCGTTCTCGGGCGGGCAGTTCGGGATCAAGGTCGAGGTCATCACCGAGGGCATTGCCGGCGCCGCCGCGCTCCACTTCGGGCGCGCTGTGCGCTACGTCCCCAGCCTCGCCGAATCGATGCTGGCGACCTCGAAGCGCCACCCGTTCGACATGGGCATCCGGCTGGCGGCCGACGCCGACGGCCGCCTGTCGGCCCTGGGCATGGACATCACGGTCGACAACGGCGCCTACATGTCGCTCGGCGTGGTGATCCTCAACCGCGCGCTGCACATGCTCACGAGCTCCTACTTCGTCCCCAACATCTACGTGACCTCGCGGCTGGTGTACACCAACAACCCGTGGGGCAGCGCCGCCCGCGGGGCCGGGCCGCCCCAGACCCACTACGCGCTGGAGTGCGCGGTGGACATGCTGGCCGAGAAGCTGGGCATCGACCCGCTGGAGTTCCGGCGCCGCAACGCCCTGAAGCCCGGCGAGACCAAGGCCACGGGCCACGTCGTCCGGGAGTGGCCGTTCCCCGGCCTGTGCGAGGCGATCCGGCCGCGGTACGAGGACGCGCGGCGGCAGGCCGCGACCGCGCGGGCCGAGGGCGTCCACCGGGGCGTCGGGCTGGGGGCGGCCGCGTTCGGGATCGCGATGCCGGGCGACAAGTCGATCGCCGCGATCGAGCTCGACCCGGACGACGGGGTCACCCTCTACGTGGCGGCCGCGGACCCGGGCGAGGGCACGGACTCGATGCTCAGCCAGCTCGTGGCGGCCGTCCTCGGGCTCCCGCTGGCGAAGGTCCGGCTGCGCACCCGGAGCACCGCCGACACCACGGCGTCCGGGCCGGCGTCCGGCAGCCGGGTCACGTACATGATCGGCGGGGCGGCCGTCGACGCCGCGCAGCAGCTCCGGGCGGCGATGGACGAGGAGGGCGCACGGTCGCACGCCGCGTTCTCCGCGTCGGGCAGGCCCACGCGCTACGTCGGCCGGCGGACCACGCTCGAGACGGC
>CAYJOH010000043.1:1942-5561 GCA_964371685.1 uncultured Anaerolineaceae bacterium | reverse complement strand
TCGGTGGGCATCGGCGAGATGGCGATGGTGTCGACGGCCCCGGCGATCGTCAACGCCATCCGGGACGCCTGCGGCGCCATGATGTTCGAGCTGCCGGCCACGCCGGAGCGCGTGCGGGCTGCGCTGGCCGCCGCCGACGCCCGACCGGTCGGTGCCGGGACGTGACCCGCCAGCTGGGCGGTCGCCCGGCCGGGGCCCGCCCCACGTGACGGCGGAGGCGGTCCGGACGCGTGAGCTCCGCATGGTCGCCGGCCGCGAGACCTGGTTCGACGCCGAGGGCTTCTTCTGGGAGCCCGATGACTGGACGGAGGCGGCGGCGGAGGAGCTGGCCCGCGAGACCGGCATCGCGGCGCTCGACGACGTGCAGTGGCGGGTGCTCCGGTTCCTGCGCGACTACTACGGGCGCAACGGCCGCGCCCCGATGAACCGCGAGCTGCGGGCCGCGACGGACCTCAGCCTCGTCGAGCTGGAGCGGCTGTTCCCCGACGGCATCCGGATGGGCGCCCGCCGCCTGGCGGGACTCCCCAACCCGAAGACGTGCATCGAGTAGCCCGGACGCGCCCGCCATGACCGATCGCATCTACCTCGACAACGCCGCCACCACCTTCCCCAAGCCGCCCGAGGTGCTCCGGGAGATGGTGGACACGTACGCCCGGATCGGGGTCTCGCCCGGCCGGGGCAGCCACGACCTGGCCGTGGAGGCCGGCGACCTTGTCGATGACGCCCGGGCGCGAGTCGCGCGGTTCTTCGGCGCCCCCGATCCGGACCGGGTCGTGTTCGCGGCCAACGCGTCGGACGCGCTGAACACCGTGATCCAGGGGCTGGTCCGGCCCGGCGACCACCTCGTCGCCACCCGCCTCGACCACAACTCCGTGCTGCGCCCGCTCCACCACCTCGCGGAGCGAGGGACGATCGGCTACGACCTCGCGCCGTTCGACGACCGCGGCTTCGTGGACCCGGACGCCGTCGCGGCCCTGATCCGCCCGAACACCCGGGCGGTCGTCATGTGCCACGCCTCGAACGTCCTCGGGACCGTGCAGCCGATCGCGGAGGTCGCCCGGCGATGCGCGGCCCGGGGCGTGCCGCTGGTCGTCGACGCGGCGCAGTCGGCCGGCCAGGTCCCGATCGACATGACGGCGCTCGGGATCGACGCCCTGGCGTTCACCGGGCACAAGTCGCTGTACGGGCCGTCCGGGATCGGCGGGCTCGTGCTGCGCCCGGGCATCGAGGTCGCCACGACCCGGTTCGGCGGCACGGGCAGCGGCTCGGGCAGCCTGGTCCACACCCAGGCGTACCCGCTCCGCCTCGAGCTGGGCACGCTGAACCTGCTCGGCGTGATCGGGCTCACGCTGGGGATGGCGTTCGTCGACCGGCTGGGCCTCGAGGCGCTCCATCGCCGCGAGATGGCCCTCCTGGCGCAGCTGCGTGACGGGCTCGCGGCCACGCCCGGCGTCACGCTCTACGGCGCCGCGGACATCGAGCACCACGTGCCTGTCCTGACGGCCAACGTCGCGGGCGTCGACCCGCAGGACGTCGGGGCGATCCTCGACGGCGACTTCGGCATCGCGGTGCGGGTCGGCGTCCATTGCGCGCCGCTCGTCCATCGCGACCTGGGCACGGCCGCCCGGGGCGCGGTCCGGTTCAGCATCGGGGCCTTCAACACGGCACCCGAGATCGACGCGGCGATCGGAGCGATGCGCACCATCGCCGCGCTCCGATCAGGCGCCCGCTGAGCGCCCGGCGCCCCGACTATTGGGGCCAGGCGAGGACGAGGATCCGGATCTCGGTCATGTCCTCGATGGCCCACAGCAGCCCCTCGCGGCCCAGCCCCGAGTCCTTGACGCCGCCGTAGGGCATGTGGTCGATCCGGTAGGTCGGGATGTCGTTGAGGATCACGCCGCCGACCTCGAGGTCGTGGAAGGCGGCCCACGCCCCGGCGAGGTCGTTGGTGAACACGCCGGTCTGGAGGCCGAACGTGCTGTCGTTCACGCGCCGCACGGCCTCGTCCAGGGTCGAGAACGGGAACACGACGACGAGCGGAGCGAACGCCTCGTTGGAGCACACCTGGGCGTGGACCGGCGTGTCGCTGAGGACCGTGGGCGGGAAGAAGCTGCCGTCGGCCGTGCCGCCCAGCAGGACCTTGCCGCCGAGCGCCCTGGCCTCGTCCACCCACGCCTGCGTCCGGGCGGCGGCCGCCGCGTCGACCATCGGCCCGACGTCGACCGTGGGGTCCGCGGGGTCGCCCAGCCGGAGGGCGCGCGCCGCGTCGAGGAAGCGGTCCATGAACTCGTCCCACACGGCTTCGTGGACGAACATCCGCTGGACGCTGATGCACACCTGCCCGCTGTAGGCGAAAGCGCCGGTGACGCAGCGCCTGGCGGCCCACTCGACGTCCGCGCTGCGGTCCACGATGACGCCGGCGTTGCCGCCCAGCTCCAGCACGACCTTCTTCTTGCCGGCCCGCTCCTTCATCCGCCAGCCGACCGACGGCGATCCGGTGAAGGTGAGCAGCTTGAACCGCTCGTCGCTGACCATTCGGTCGCCCAGCTCGCGGCTCATGGGCAGGATGCTGACCATGCCCTCGGGCACGCCGGCGGCGTCGATGATCTCGGCCACCTTGAGCATCACCAGCGGGTCCTTGGACGGCGGCTTGAGCACGATCGGGTTGCCCGCGGCGATGGCCGGCGCCACCTTGTGGGCGGCCAGGTTGAGCGGGAAGTTGAACGGGCTGATGGCGGCGATCGGGCCGATCGGGAAGCGCCGCGTGAGCCCCACCCGGTCCTTGGACGACGCCATGAGGTCGAGCGGGATGACCTGGCCCGTCATCCGCTCGGCCTCCTCGGCGCCGAGGCGGAACGTGAGGATCGCGCGGTCCACCTCGACCAGGGCGTCGCGGATCGGCTTGCCGGCCTCGGCGGCGATGGTCGCCCCCAGCTCCTCGCGGCGCGCCATGATCCCGGCGCTGATCTCGCGCAGGATCCGGCCGCGCTCGTAGGCGGGGAGCGTGCGGGTGACCTCGAACGCGCGCACCGCGGCCTGGACGGCCTGCTCGTACTGCTCGGGCGTCGCCTGGTAGGTCGCGCCGGCGGGCTCGCCCGGGCGGGCCGGGTTGTCGATGACCATGACGTCGGGCGATTCGACCCACGACCCGGCGAGGTAGATCGGGTGCGGGGCGGTGACGGTGAGGGTGGCCATCGGGGAGCTCCTGGGGCGTGCGGTCGGGATGCCCCGATTGTACGGTCGCCTCGCAGTCGGGCCCCCGACGTCGTGGACGTAAGCCCCGGGTGAGCGGGCCGCGCCATGCTCCAGACATGGGCGGGCGACGGAGTCAGGCCGAGATCGAGGCCGGCGAGGAGGCCGAGGCAGTCCGGCGGGCGATCGGCCACGGCATCGCCGCGGCCCGCCGACGCCGCGGCTGGACGCAGGACGCGCTGGCCGGGCGCGTCGGCGCGAGCCAGTCTGCGATCAGCCGCCTCGAGCGAGGCGTCCCCCCGCTCGAGATCGACGAGCTCGTTCGCGTCGCGCGGGCCCTCGGCATCGCGCCCCGCGTGGAGCTCGGGCGGGACCCGCACCACCGCCCGGCCGATGCCGGCCATCTCGCCAGCGCTGAGCTGCTCGT
>CAYJOH010000043.1:0-1932 GCA_964371685.1 uncultured Anaerolineaceae bacterium | reverse complement strand
CGAGCGCTCCCTCTCGGTGGACGTGTGCGTCCTGCGCCGCCGACAGGGCGAGCTGATCGTCCAGGAGGCATGGAACCGCATCGGCGACGTCGGCGCGGGTCTTCGGTCCTTCGACCGGAAGCTCTCGCTGGCCGCCGAGGCGGCCGTCGCCTTCCCCGCCCCGCCGTCGATCGTGACCGGGGTGTGGGTGGTCCGGGCGACGCGCTCCAATCGCGAGCTCCTCGCGACCTACCCGGCGCTGTTCGCCGCCCGGTTCACCGGCTCGTCCCGCCTGTGGGTGCGGGCGCTCGTGACCGGGTCCGCGGCGCCTCGTGGGCCCGGCCTCGTGCTGTGCGACGTCGGGGCGACCCGCCTGTTCGAGTGGCGCCCCGCGTCGGGTCCGTCTCGCGCAGCCGACGCCCGGGCGACCCGCGCGCCGTAGTCAGCCACCGACTATTCCCTGCGGATCGGGCACCACACGGGACGATCCGAGGGCCACCTGGGCGGACGTCCGACCCTCGGATCGCGGGTCCCACGCACGCGCCGGCGCCGGTGGCTTGGCCGAACCACTTGGTCGTGACCAGATGAAGCCCTCGTACCCCCCGGAATAGTCACCCAGTGACTGCGCCGCGGGCGAGGGCCGGGGCGGGCGGCGCGGGGCGGCGAGCGGTGAGCTGCTCGCGAGCCCGCTGCTCTCGAGCCCGCCGCTCCCTCAGCGCCGGCGCCCGGTCCCGAAGATCGTGTCGAACACGCCGCGCAGCAGCGACTGCCCGGCCCGCGACGTGACGACGCGGCCGGCCGTGCGGATGCCGGTCTCGATCGTCCGCTCGCGCTGGCGGGCGGCGGTGGCGGCCTCGCGCTCGCGCGCCTTGCGCTCTCGCTCGGCGACGCGCCGCGCCTGCTCCAGCTCGCGCGCGCGCCGCTCGACCTCGCGCCGCTGTTGCGCCGGCGTCATCCTGTCGAGGCCATCTGACGTGGTGGGCGACACACCCGCCCGCATCGCCGCCTCGGCCGCGGCCGTCGCGGCGGCCGCCCGGGCGTTGGTCAGCCGCGCCGAGATGATCTCGTGGGCGCTCTCGCGGTCGATCGCCGTGCCGTACCTGGCGGCCATCGTCGACGCGGCCACGACGCCCGCGATCTCGGACTCGCTGAGCGCCCCCATCCGCGACTCCGGCGGCACGAGGCGCGTGGCCGCCAGCGGCGTCGGGACGCCCTTCGGCCCCAGCACCGTCACGAACGCCTCGCCGATGCCCAGCGACGTGATCGTCCGCTCCACGTCGTAGTGCTCGGTCATCGGGAACGTCCGGGCAGTCTTGCGCAGCGCGTCGGCGTCATCGGGCGTGAACGCGCGCAGGGCGTGCTGGACCCGGTTGCCGAGCTGCGACAGGACCGACGCCGGCACGTCGGTCGGCGCCTGGGTCACGAAGAACACGCCGACGCCCTTGGAGCGGATGAGCCTCGCCGTCCGCTCGATCTGGTCCATGAGCGCCTCGGAGGCGTCGTCGAACAGCAGGTGCGCCTCGTCGAAGAAGAAGGCCAGCTTGGGCTTCGGCAGGTCGCCGACCTCGGGCAGCGACTCGTACAGCTGGGCCAGCATCCAGAGCACGAACGTCGAGTACAGCCGCGGGCGGTCCATGACGTCCGCGACCTCGAGCAGGGTCACGATGCCCTGGCCGTCGGCGGTGGTCCGGATGAGGTCGTCCACGTCGAACTCGGGCTCGCCGAAGAAGATGTCGGCACCCTCCTGCTCGAGGGTGACGATCGAGCGCAGGATCACGCCCAGGCTCGCCGCGCTGATCCCGCCCAGGTCCGCCAGGACCGGCTTTCCCTCGTCCGAGCCCAGGAACTTGAGGGTCGTTCGCAGGTCGGCGAGGTCGAGCAGCGGCAGGTCCTCGTCATCGCAGTAGCGGAAGACCAGCGACAGGATCGAGGTCTGGGTCTCGTTGAGGTCCA
>CAYJOH010000042.1:0-10833 GCA_964371685.1 uncultured Anaerolineaceae bacterium | reverse complement strand
CCCCCCGCGGGGCCCGCCCGCGCGGCCCCCGTCTTCGATTCAGGGCGCGAAGTCGAGGGCGCGCAGGTGCCGCGGCCGGAGCACGGCCAGCGGCCGGCGGTCGAAGGTCGCCACGCGCCGCACCCCGAGCCGCTCCGCCGTCGCCACGAGCAGCGCGTCGGCGAGGCAGGGCCGGTGCTCGGCCGCCTCTGCCAGGAGCTCGGCGGCACGCGCCAGGTCTGCCGTCGTGGGAGCCACGAGGCGGATCGCCCCCGAGACCACGGACGCCACCAGCGCCCGGCTCGCCTCGGGGCCCAGCTCCCGCCGGAGCAGCAGGTCCAGCTCGCCGAGGCCGAGCGCGCCCAGCAGCAGTGGCTCGTCGACGCGCCCGAACCAGGCCACGGCCGCCCGGTGGTTGAGGTCGGCGGCATCGGCCGCGGCGAGGACCGCGGACGGGTCGAGCAGGATCGCCATCGCTCAGGCGCCGCGCCCGCCGCCCCGGCGACCCGCCTCGCGTCGGGCGATCGACCTCGCGTCCAGTGACAGCCGACCGTGCGAGCTGCGGCCGATCGCGAGGAACGGGAACTCCGGCGCCTGCTCGTGCGAGTCGAGCCACGACTCGAGCGCCGCGGCGATCACCGAGGTCTTCGTGGTGCGCTGGCGCGCGACGTGGCGCTCCAGCCGGTCCAGCAGGTCGGCATCGACCAGGATGGTGGTCCGGACGGTCTTCATATGACGTCATATCTACCACGGTGGACGGCCGGGCGCCAACTCGGGCACGATGCCCCGCATCCCCTCGCGACCCCAGGAGAGCGACGTGACCCGTTTCGAGCCCAACCTGCGCATCCCCGGGCCAACGGCCCTCCCCCCGTCCGTCCGCGAGGTCGGCGGGCGCCAGATGGTCAACCACCGGGACGAGGAGTTCAGGGCGCTGCTGCGTCGTGTCGAGGCGGGCATGAAGCCCTACTTCGGCACCGAGCACGAGGTGATCCTGCTGACCTGCGCGGGGACGGGCGGCCTGGAGGCGGCCGTCGTCAACACGCTGTCGCCCGGCGACCCGGTCCTCGCGGTCACGATGGGTGCCTTCGGCGACAGGTTCGCGAAGATCGCCGAGGTCTACGGCGCCGCTGTCACCCGGCTGGCGGTCGAGTGGGGCACGGCGCCGGTGCCGGCCGCGGTCCGTGAGGCGGCGGCGGCGATCCCTGACCTGCGGGCGGTGCTGCTCACCCACAACGAGACCTCGACCGGGGTCACCAGCGACATCCCCGCCCTCGCCGAGGCCGTGCGGGCCGTCGCGCCCGACGCGCTCGTCCTGGTGGACGCGATCTCGGCCCTCGGGGCGGTCCCGTTCGCGATGGACGCCTGGGGCCTCGACCTCGTCGTGACCGGGTCGCAGAAGGCGTGGATGTCGGCCCCGGGCATGGCGATGGCGGCGGTTGGGCCGCGCGCCTGGGCCGCCGCCGAGACCGCCCGGTTGCCCCGCTTCTACCTCGACCTGCGGCGGCACCGGGAGACCGCGGTCAATGGCGAGACGCCGTGGACGCCCGCGGTCGCGGTGCTGTACCAGGTGGACGAGGGCCTGCGGCTCATGCAGGCCGAGGGCGAGGGCGTGTTCGCCCGTCATGCCGCCTGCGCCGCGATGACCCGGGCGGGGCTGCGGGCCCTGGGGTTCCGGCTGCTCGCGGCCGACGAGGTGGCGTCGAAGACGGTGACCGCGGCCTGGATCCCCGACGGCCTCGACTGGAAGGCCTTCAACGGGGCCCTCAAGCGGCGCGGGCTCGTCCTCGCCGGCGGGCAGGGCCCGCTCAAGGGCAGGATCTTCCGGCTGGGCCACCTCGGCTCGGTCACGACCGACGACGTCCTGGCCGCGATCGCGACGCTCGAGGCCGTCGCGGTCGAGCAGGGCCTGCCGGTGGAGGCGGGGGCGGCGGTCGCCGCGGCGCAGCGCGCGGGCCTCGAAGCCGGGCGCGCCACGGCCGGGGTCGCATGATGCGGATCCTCGTCCTCGAGCCGCTCGCCGCCGAGGGCCTCGAGCGGCTGCGCTCCCACCACGAGGTGGACGAGCGGTTGGGCCTGCCGCGCGAGGAGATCGCAGCGATCCTGCCCGAGTACGACGCCCTGGTCGTGCGCAGCCAGGTCAAGGTCGACGCCGAGCTGATCGCCGCCGGGACCCGGCTGCTGGTCATCGGCCGGGCCGGGGTCGGCGTGGACAACGTGGACCTCGAGGCGGCGACCCGGGCCGGGATCACCGTGGTCAACGCCCCGACCGGCAACACGATCGCCGCCGCCGAGCACACCCTCGCCCTGCTGTACGGCCTCGCCCGCCGCACCGCCGCCGCGGACGCCTCGATGCGCCGGGGCGAGTGGAAGCGCTCGCAGTTCACCGGCGTGGAGCTGCGGGGCAAGACGCTGGGCATCGTGGGCCTGGGCAAGATCGGCCAGGCGATCGCGGTCCGGGCCCGGGCGATGGAGATGGCCGTCATCGGCGCCGACCCGTTCGTCACCGCGGAGCAGGCGGCCAACCTCGGCGTCGAGCTCGTCCCGTTCGATGACCTGGTCGCGCGCGCGGACGTGATCACCGTCCACGTGCCGATGACCCGGACCACGCGCGGGCTGATCAACGCCGCCGCGATCGCGCGGATGAAGCCCGGCGTGATGCTGCTCAACGTGGCGCGCGGCGGGATCCTCGACGAGGCGGACGTCGCCCAGGCCCTGCGCGACGGCCGGATCGCCGGCGCCGCGATCGACGTGTTCGAGAAGGAGCCGCCGCTGGGGTCGCCGCTGCTCGACGCGCCCAACACGCTGCTGACGCCGCACCTCGGCGCGTCCACGGCCGAGGCGCAGGTCGCCGTGGCGGAGGAGGTCGCGGAGCAGGTCCTCGAGGTGCTCGACGGCCTGCCGGCCCGCTACGCGGTCAACGCGCCGCTGCTCACGCCCGAGACCGCCCAGGCGATCGCGCCCTACCTGCCGCTGGCCGAGACGCTGGGCCGGTTCATGGCCCAGTTCATCCGGACCGCGCCCCGCCAGCTGACCCTCGAGATCGCCGGGGAGCCCGCGGGCTACGACGCGTCGCCGCTCGTGGCGGCGGCCCTGCGCGGCCTGCTGGAGACGGCCACGACCGCGAGGGTCAACCTCGTCAACGCGGCCGCGCTGGCGAAGGCGCGCGGGATCACCGTGGTCGAGCGCAAGACGCCCAACGCCGGCGCGTTCTCGTCGCTCCTCACGCTCACCGCCGAGGCCGACGGCCGGACCGCGATCGTCGGCGGCACGGTGGCCAACGGCGAGCCACGCATCGTCCGGCTCGACGAGCACGCGATGGACCTGGCGCCCGCCGATTCGATGCTGATCACGCGCCACCACGACCAGCCGGGCACGATGGGCCAGATCGGAATCCTCCTCGGCGAGGCCGACGTCAACATCAGCGCGATGACCCTCGCCCGGTCTGCCCCACGCGCCGACGCGTTCATGGTCCTGGCGCTCGACGACGACGTCCCGCCGGCGGTCGAGGACGAGATCCGGGCCAACCCGGCCGTGATCGACGTGTGGACCGTGCGGCTCGGCGGCGACCGGTGAGCGCCGGGGCGCCGCTGGTCCCCGAGGGCCTGGACGCCACGCTCGTCCTGCTTCGGCACGGCGAGTCCGAGTGGATCCGCGAGAACCGCTTCCAGGGCCAGGCGGAGACGCCGCTCTCGGCCGTCGGGCGGCGGCAGGCGGCGCTCGCGGCGGAGCGGCTCGCCCGTCCCCACGCCTCCCCCGCCCTGCCGGTGCCGCTGGGCCGGCCGGTCGAGATCGTCCACTCGCCGCTGGCGCGGACACGCGCGACCGCGGAGGCGGTGGGGACCGCGATCGCGAGCGAGCCCGAGGGCGCGGCCGCCCCGGGCCGGCCGGACCCCGGGAGCACGGACAGCGGCCAGGGCGAGTGGGAGGGCGTCACCCACGCCGAGATCATGCGCCGCTGGCCGGCCGAACTGTCCGCCTGGCGGCGCCGGCCGCAGGAAACGTGGGCGCCCGGCGGCGAATCGATCGCCCAGGTGCAGGCGCGCGTCCGTCCGGCGCTCGCGGGCGTGCTCGAGCGCCTGGGGCGCGACTACCCGCGCGGCAGCCTGGACCGGCCGCAGGTCGGCGGCTACCCGGGCGTCGGCCCGGGAGCGGGGCAGCCGTGGTCGATTCTCGTGGGCCACGACGGCGTGTTCAAGATCGTGCTGCTCTCGCTGTTCGACCTGCCGCTGGACCGGTTCTGGATGTTCACGTTCGCGCTGTGCGGGATCACGGTCGTGGAGTTCCGCGGCGGCCGGGCCGTGCTCCGGGCGCACAACCTGACCGAGCACCTGGCGTCGCTGCTCGACGAGCGAGCCCAGGAGGACGCCGAGCGGCGGGCCCGGTCCGGCGCCCTCTAGGCGCATGCCCTCGCCACCACCCCGGGCGGGCGGCTACCCCTTCCGGCGTCGCGCGCCGCGGCGCAGGGCCAGCCGGAGCATCGACACCCGGAGCCGGCGCGTCGCGTCGCGCACCGCGCGCAGGCGGTCGCCGCCCAGGCGCACGCGCGCGTACGAGGTCTCGACCTTCGCCTCCGCGACGGTCCGCAGGTCCGGCTTGGCGACGGGCACCAGCTCGCCCAGCGTGGCGGCGTATTCGTAGACCGTCTGCGTGGGCCGGGGCGCGAACCCGAGCCTCGACGCGGCGCTGGCGAGCGTGAACCACGCCCGATCGGGGCTGATCTCGCCGCGCGGCCCGCGCAGCCAGGCCGCCAGCACCGCGCCGCCCACCGCAAGCGCGAGCACCACCGTGAGCACGATCAGCAGCGTCGGATCGGCTGGCCCGCCACCGCTCGATCCCGGCGGCGTGACGCCGCCGGTGTCGCCGCCGAGCTGGCGGGTGGGGTCGGGCTCGTCGGGACCGCGGGTCTGGGCGGGGGCCGACGGGGCGATGCTGACCTCGGGTCCGGGCTCGATCGGGACCTGGCGGGCGACGCCGCCGCCGGTCGGGTCGAACGGGATCCAGCCGTAGCCCGGGAAGTAGACCTCGACCCACATGTGGGCGCTCAGGTTGGTCACCGTCTCGACGCCCCGTGCCTCGATCGTGCCCGGCAGGAACCCCTGGACGACGCGGGTGGGGATCGGGTTGTCCGGGTTGGCGGCCCGGAGCAGCATGGCCATCGTCGACGCGTAGTGGAGGCAGTACCCGCGCTGCTGGCGGGCGAAGCACTCGACCGCGCTGTTCGAGTCGCACTCGCCCATCACATCGGTGACGTCGGGATCGTAGGTGAAGTTCGAGCCGTCCCGGAGGTAGGCCTCCATGGCGTTGGCGAGGTGCCAGGGATCCTCCGACTTCGCGGTTGCCCGGATCTGCTCCAGCAGCTCCCGTGCGTCGGGTCCGATCGACCCCTCCGGCACGTCCGTGTATGCGGCGGTGATCTCGGCCGGGTACGTCTCCGGCGCGGCCAGCAGGCGGTTGCCGCTGATCACGTCGGTGTTGTCCCGGTCCAGGACGCGGGCGGTCAGGGTGTACCCGCGCTTGCCGCCGCCGTCCAGCACGCCGGCGAACGAGCCGCCGGCGCCGGCCAGCCGCACCGAGGTCGGCGTGCCGACCTGCACGGGCGTCGCGGGGCTGAGCACGAAGGCATCGTTGTAGGTGTCGGTCGTGACGGTGACCGTGACCTCGAGGGTCATGGCCGGGTTGGGGTCTTCCGGCGTGCCCACGAGCAGCGCCTGGCCCGCACCCACGTCCACGTCCCGGTAGCCGGTCTGGCTCCAGCCGCCGAGGTCGAACCGGTCGTAGGTCGCGGCCCGCCAGTAGAGCGTCCCCGCGTAGATGTCCGGGACGTTGGCCCGGAACGCCACGCCGGAGTCCGTGTACCAGCGGCCGCCGATGCGCACCGTGTCGCCGAAGCTCACCCCGCCGCCGCCCTTGAAGTCGCCGCCGGTGGGGAACCAGCGCGAGACCGTCTCCGCCATGTCGATCAGCTGGTTGTCGATCCCGTCCCAGGCGCCGGCCAGCGGATTGGACGCCGCCCGCTGGGTGAGGACCAGCGACGAGAACAGGGCAATGACGATGAACACCGTGCCGCCCCGCAGGTACAGCGCGGAGATCGTGCCCGGGTCGCCGATCCGGCGCCGGATCCAGGTCGTCCGCTCGTCGAACGCGTGCATGCCGATGAGCAGGAACAGGGACGCGCCCGTGAAGGCGATGAGGTGGGGTAGCTGGTCGCGGCTCGTGAGCGCCATGTTGCCGACCAGCACGAGGCCCATGACCACCACGGCGTTGAGCGGGCGCCGATGGCCGAACACCGCGTACGCCCCGAACTGGGCAGTGGCCCAGACGAGGATCCCGAACACGAGGACGTAGTGGATCTCCTCGTTCGTGAACCGGAGGCCCCGCCACGCGATGTCGAGGTAGGCGTCGACGGTCCCGCTCGCGGTCGCCGTAAACGCCTCGGCGAGCGGGATGTCGGGATGCTTCGCCCAGCCGGCGAAGATCGGGATCAGCAGCCCGGCGAACGCGGCGCCGACGAGGTGGGTGGTCCATCGTCCCCAACCCAGCTTCGGTCCCGCGACGCCGATCGCGACGCCGAGGACCGCGAACAGCGGCAGGCCGTCGGTGAGCGTGCCCTTGCCGTTGACCCAGCCGGGCTCGTCGATCGCCCAGGCCACGAGCAGGGCCATGAACGTGACCAGCGCGAGCGGCAGCCAGCCCTCGTCAGGGCGGCGGACGCGGATCTCGTTCATCGGGCCAGCGCCTCCGCAAGCTCGTCGTCGGGACCCACGACGTAGGTCGGCAGCTCGTACTCGGCGAGGGCGTGGCGGATCGCCCGGCTCCGCTGCCGCTGCGCATCCGCCCCTGGGCTGCCCTCGGGCGCCGGCTCGAACGCCGGCGCGTCCAGGAGCACCACGACGGCGCTGATCCCCCGCGAGCGGAGGGTCGCGACCGGGCGGATGAACGAGGGGTCCTGCGAGGCCGTGACGATGATCGCGGTCATGCCCCGGCGGAGGCGCGTGAGGCCGTGGACCAGCGACTCGCCGAACGACGCCCGCCCATCCGCCTCCACGGCGGCGAGCAGCTGGAGGATCTTGAGCCGCTGGCGGGCGCCCCGGTCCGCCGGCAGGACAGTGGTCCGGTGGGCGTTGACGGTCAGGCCCACCGCCCGGTTCTCGCCGATGGCCTTGTCCGCGACCGACGCCGCGACCCGGACGGCGACCTCGGTGGTGGATCGGTCGCCGCTGCCCGCCTCGACCGCGGCGTCGAGGTCAAGGAAGATCCAGGCGTCGGCCGTCTGCTCGAGGTCGAACTCCTTGACCTGGATCTCGCCGAACCGGGCGGTCGTCCGCCAGTGGATCCTGTTCATCGAGTCGCCGGGGGCGTAGGGGCGGACGGTCGTCGCCAGGGGCGTGGTCTGCAGCGTCCGCTCCGGGGAGGCGTGGGCGCCCTCGATGTTGGCCGGCGGCAGGCGCCACATCGGCAGGGCATCGATCCGCGGGTAGACCACGAGCGTCACCCCCTGCCCGACGCTGGCGGACGCCTCGAAGAACCCGAACGGGTCACCGGTCCGGATCTGGAGCGGCTCGATTCGGAAGTGGCCCCGTCGCAGGAGCGGCGTCCGCACCAGCCAGGAGCGCTCGTGGCGGCCACCGAGGGAGAGGGCGCGGCCGGGCAGCCCGCCGGCCAGCGTGGTGGGGTTGTGCATCTCGAGCCACGGCTTGGGCAGCCGGCCCGTGTTGCGCAGCGTGTACGTCACCCGCAGCCGGTCGCCCACGTGGCCGCTCAGCTGGCTCACCGCGTAGCCCGCCTCGAGGTCCGACAGCCCGAGCCGGGTCAGGACGTAGCTGCCGCCACCCACCAGCAGCCCGACGTAGACCAGGAAGAACAGGAACGGGTAGCCGGTCGAGAACGCCGCCACGACCAGGACGACCACGAGGACCAGGAGCTGGAGGCGACGGAGCAAGGCGGGTCGGACCTCCGTTCGGTCGCGGGACGCTGGCGGGTCGATCAGCCGGCGGCGGGGCTGGGGCGGACCTCGCGCGGGCCGCCGGTCTGACGGGCGGCCTCGATCGGGGTCGTGTCCAGGAGCTCGCGCACGACGTGCGCGGCGCTGATGTCGTGGATCGACGAGGCGGTCTTGATGATCACGCGGTGCGCGAGCGCGGGTTCGGCGAGCGCCTTGATGTCGTCCGGGATGACGTAGTCGCGGCCCAGCAGCGCGGCGAGGGCCTGCGAGGCACGGTACAGGCTGATCGAGCCGCGCGGGCTGGCACCCAGGTAGACGTCGGGGTGCGAGCGGGTGGCCGCGACCAGCCGCACGATGTAGTCGCTGACCGCCGGGTCGACGTAGATCTCGCGGACCGCGGCCTGCAGGCTGCGCAGCTCGTCGACCGAGCAGACCTCGGACAGGTCCTCGAGGGGGTGGGACCGCTTCTGCTCGTCGAGGATCACGATCTCGTCGAGGAGCGCTGGGTAGCCGAGGCGGATCCGGAGGATGAACCGGTCAAGCTGCGCCTCGGGGAGCGCGAACGTGCCCTCGTACTCGATCGGGTTCTGGGTGGCGATCACGAGGAACGGGTCGGGCATCGGATGGGTGACGCCGTCGATCGTCGCCTGGCGCTCCTCCATGCACTCGAGGAGCGAGCTCTGGGTCTTGGGGGTGGCCCGGTTGATCTCGTCCGCGAGCACGACCTGGCTCATGATCGGGCCCGGCCGGAACTCGAACTCCTGGGTCTTCTGGTTGTAGATCGAGAGCCCCGTCACGTCCGAGGGGAGGAGATCCGGCGTGAACTGGATGCGCCGGAACGTGCAGCCGAGGCTCCGCGCGATCGCCTTGGCCAGCATCGTCTTGCCGGTCCCGGGCACGTCCTCGATCAGCAGGTGGCCGCGGCACAGGAGCGCGACCAGCGCCAGGCGGACCTCGTGGTGCTTGCCGACGATGACGCGCTCGACGTTGGCCAGGACCCTGTCACCGGCCTGCTGGATGTTGCTCATCGGACTCCCGTCGTGTTGTGTGGGCAGCGCCCGGATCCCCGGCCCGGCGTCCCTGACGCCCGGCGCAACCCCGCGGTGACGTCGCACAACGGGATCTGGTGGGGAACGCCGGCGACGTCGTGCCTCCCGAAGCAGTGTACGACCGCGAACCGAAACAGGTTCTCGGGCCTCCGGCGGGTCAGCCCCGGAACAGCGTCAGGCCGCCCACCCAGAGCACCATCAGGCAGCCGATCGCGCCCATCACGCCCAGGAACGGCTCGCCGCCCGCGAACGCGGCGAACGAGACGACGGCGAACAGCGCGCCCAGCACGATGGCGATCCCCGCCATGCCCAGCCGCTCGACCATCGGGCGCGGGCGGCGGTCGGGCTCAGGCCCGGGTTCGGCCTGGGAGTGGGGCTCGGGCGGCGCGTCCTGCGGCTGGGGATCGGTCATCCGCGCAGCGTAGCGCGACGCCCGGCCGCCGGGCCGGGTCAGGGCCGCCCCCGGGTCAGGGCCGCCCGTAGAGCTCGAAGTAGCGCGCCATCAGGTCGCCCGCGAGGGGCGCGGCGCGCTCGCCGCCGCGCCCGCCCTGCTCGACCAGCACCGCGATCGCGATCCGCGGCTGCTCGCCGCCCGCGTAGCCGATGAACCACGAGTGGGGCTCGCCCGTGCCCCCAAGCTCGGCCGTGCCCGACTTCCCGGCCGTCGGGACGCCTGCCACCTTCGCCCCGCTGGTGAACAGCCGGCCGAGCCTCCCTTCGACCGCCTCCCGCATCGCGGCCTGGATGATCGCCGCGTCGTCCGATGCGACCACCCGCCGCCAGGTCTCGGTCCCGATCGCCCCCGCACCGGTCCCCTCGCCGGTGACCTCCGCCACGAGGTGCGGCCGCATCAGCACGCCGTCGTTGGCCACCGTGGCGGCGACGAGCGCCATCTGGAGCGGGGTCACGAACGTGCCGGCCTGCCCGAACGACGCCGAGGCGAGCTCCACGTCGCCCGAGAAGCCGCCCGGCGCGCTGCCGCCACCGTCGTTGACGCGGCTGGCCGCCGTCGGCAGGTCGAACGGGATGGCAGCGCCGAACCCGAGCTCCTCCGCCTCCTCCACCAGCCGCTCCCCGCCCGTAGCGAGGCCGGCCAGCGCGAACCAGATGTTGCAGCTGACCTCGGTCGCCTCGACCAGGTCCAGCGCGCGATCGCCGGTCTGCGGATGGTGGCCGTCGCGGATCGGGAACCCGTCCACGACCAGCCCGTCCTCCTCGCCGCCAGGCTGCTCGGGAAACGTGGTCGAGGGCGAGACGGCGTCGCCGCCGAGGGCCGCCATGAGGGTCACGATCTTGAACACGGACCCCGGCACGTAGCGGCCCAGCGTGGCGCGCGGCAGGAGCGGTTTCGCGTCGTCGTCGCGTAGCCGCTCGAAGGCCGCGGCGGCCGTGGCGGGGTCCGCGATGGCGGAGGCGTCATAGGTGGGCGTCGAGGCGAGCGCGAGGATCTCGCCGGTGGCCGGGTCCAGCATGACCACGGCGCCCTTGTCGCGTCCCAACGCCTGGACGGCGGCACGCTGCAGGCGCAGGTCGAGGGTCAGCCGAAGGCCGAGCGGCTCGCGCGGCGACGGGTCGAACTTGTCCAGCAGGCCGCCCAGCGGGTCCGCGCCGGACAGCCCGAGGAGCTCCGCGTTATACGTCCGCTCCAGGCCCGCGGTGCCGAACTGACGCGAGGCGTAGCCCACGACGTGGCTGACGACCGGGTCGCGATACTCGCGCACCGCCTCCCCGTTCTCGTCTCGAGCGCTGCGGGCAAGCCACCGCCCGTCGCGGGCCACGAACGCCCCCCGGCCCGTCCCCCCCCCCGCGGCGAGGCCCCCCGGGTTGTCGGGCGATGTGGCGCGCCCCTGCCCCACCCCCACC
>CAYJOH010000041.1:6260-11018 GCA_964371685.1 uncultured Anaerolineaceae bacterium | reverse complement strand
GTCCCCCACTGGTAGCTCTGCTTCATGAGCCGCAGGTACACGAACGTCTCGGTCTCGCGGACGCCCGGGATCTTGCGCAGCCGCTCGGAGAGGAACTGGAGCAGCGCCTCGTTGTCCTCGGCCACGGCCTCGACCAGGATGTCGTAGCTGCCGGCGGTGACGACCACGTAGTCCGTCTCGGGGAACGCGGCGACCGCCTCCGCGACCTCGAGCAGGCGAGCGGCCTCGCACCGGATCCCGATCATCGCCCACTGCTGGAACCCGAGCTTGAGCGGGTCGGTCACCCCCACGACCTGGAGGATCCCGCGCTCGATCAGGCGGTTGGTGCGCGCCCGGACGGCCGCCTCGGAGACGCCCAGGTCCGCGGCGATCTGGGTGAACGGCCGGCGGCCGTCCTCCTGGAGGTGCTCGATGATCCGCTTGTCCAGCTCCGAGATCTCGAGGCCGCGGCTGTTGGAGGCTCGGCCGTTGGTGGCGCGTCGTGCCTCGCTCATGGGCGCTCCCGCTTCGGGTCCCGGGTCGTCGGTGGGGCGGGATGCTAGCACTCCGCCGGGGCCGGCAGAACCCCCCACCGCATGCCGCGCGACGGTCGGCTCAGCCATGGTCCAGCCGTTCGAGCACGGGTGCCAGCGCGGCGACGGACGCCTCGTCGATCGGGTCCACGACCAGCTGGACGTGCCCGATCCCCTCGCGCGCGTACGCCCGCAGCGACTCGGCGATGACCTCGGCATCGCCTTCGACCGGCGGCACGTCCTGGCGCGGGTCCGTGTCGCCCATCACCCGCCCGCGTCCGCCCGGCATCCGGACCTGGACGGCGACGGTGCGCTCGATGTCCGTGGGGTCGCGTCCGGCGGCGCGCGCGGCCTCGTCCACGACGTCCCGGAGGCGCGCGACGCCCGCGGGCCGGTTGCCGGTGTCCGCGTACCAGGCGTTCCACGCGTCGGCGTACGGGAGCGTGGCCGCGCGCATCCGCGGGCCGCTGGACCCGATGAGCAGCGCCGGCCCGCCGGGCCGCGCGGGGCGGGGCAGCAGCTCCGCGTCCCGGGCCGTGAGGTACTCCCCCTCGAAGTCGATGGCGCCGTGGGCGAGCAGGGTGCGCACGATCGTGAACGCCTCCTCGAACCGGCTGATCCGGTGGTCGAACGGGGCGCCGAGCGCGGCGAACTCCGTGTCGTTCCAGCCCGCCCCGAGGCCCAGCACCAGCCGCCCGCCGGCGATCTCGTCCACGGTCGAGGCGAGCTTGGCGAGCATGAACGGCGCGTGGAACGCGGTCGCCGCCACGAGCGGCCCGAGGGCCACCCGCTCCGTCGCCTCGGCGAGCCCGGCCAGGGTCGTCCAGGCCTCCCACGGCCCGCGCGTCTCGCCCGACGGGTACCGGTACAGGAGGTGGTCGCCCATCCAGATCGAGTCGAACCCGGCCTGCTCGGCCGTGCGTGCGATCGCGCGCAACTCCGGCCACCGGACCTCGCGCTCCACCTCGGGCAGCTGGATGCCGACCCCGAGCGGTCGGCCTGGCGCGCGGGGGATCATCGGATGACACCCTCTCCCTTGATCAGGCTCACGATCACGTCCACGTCGGCGCTGCCCACGATCCCGGTGTACTTGGCGCGGACGATGCCCTCGCCGTCCACGACGAAGATCCAGGGCATGGCGAGCGGCGACCACGTCTTGTCGCCGATGCCGAAGGCGCGCGTCTGGTCGTTGAGCGGCGGGTTCGCGAGGTCCCCCTGGAGCACGGGCTCGCTGGTGACGATCGAGTACTCGAACGGCTCGAGGTGGATGAACGCGACGTCCGTCCAGCGGTCGAGCAGGTAGCGGACCATCCCCACCGCCCGGCCACAGGCCGGCGACACCTGGAACGCCACGGAGTCGATCACGAGCACGTACGGCTGCCCGGCGGCCCGGGCGTCCGCGGTGGACGTCCGAGACAGGCGCAGGTCCGGCTCGGGCTGCGTCGTCACCGCGAGCGCGAGGCCGCCGACGTCGTCGATGGTGGGCGTCCGGACGTCCGGCGCCGGTGCGCCGATGGGGGACGTCGTGCCCGGGTCGAGGACGTTGACGGGCACCGAGCCAGTCGCGCCGGTGGACGCCGTCAGGACGATCCGCCAGGCGCCCGGCGACGGGATGTCCAGGCTCGCGACGTAGGACGTGGCCGTCTCGCCCGGCGGGCGGATCGCGACGGTGTCCACGTCCGGCCCGGCCGGGGTCCCGTCGGTCACGGACACGACGCGGGCCCGGATGCCGGTCGTGCCGTCGAGCGGCGTGCCCGCGGCGTCCGCGATCCTGAAGATCACCGGGCTGTCGCCGCCGGACCACACGGACGACGACACGATCATCGCCAGCAGGTCACCCGTGGCGGGTGCGGGCGTTGCCGGGGCGACCGTCGGGCTCGGGGCTGGGCTCGGGGTCGCCGGGCCCGTGGGCACGGGCGTGGCCGGCGGCTCGGACGGCGCCGGCGTCTCGGCCAGCAGCCGCTCCAGGAAGGCGGCCATGGGCGCCGCGTCCGTCCCGAACGGGAACACGGCGCGCAGGCGGCCCTGCCCGTCGACGAGGAAGGTGTCGGCCGTGTGCGACATCGCGTAGCCGCCCGCGGACCCCGTCTCGACGCGCGCGTACCGGACGCCCCAGCCGTCCGCCGCGGTCCGGATCGCGACCGGCGAGCCGGACAGGCCGATGAACGCGGGGTGGAGGTAGCGCAGGTAGGACTTCATCTCGGCGACGCCGTCGCGCTCCGGGTCGATCGAGGTGAACACCGCCCGCGGGCCATCGCCGACCGCCGCCAGCGCCTCGGTCACGACGCCGACCGTGGTGGGGCAGACATCCGGGCAATGCGTGTAGCCGAAGAACAGGAGCACCGGCCGCCCGGCCAGCGAGTCCAGCGAGAACGGCACCCCGTCCTGGTCGACCAGGTCCAGCGGCGGCGCTGGCGCCACCTCGGCCACGGCATAGTCGTCTGGCGCGCGGGTCGCCGACGCTGCCGGGAGCGCGCCGCTCCGTTCCAGCACCACGAGCGCAACGAGGCCGGCCGCCAGCAGCCCGACGATCACGAGCACGACGCCGCCGACGATGGCGGCCCGCCGGTCGATGGGCGGCGGCGCGGGGTGCGCGGGGCTCGCGGGGCGCGCGCCCACGACCGGGACGAGCGGCTCGGGCCTGGGACGCTCGGTCATCTCAGTTCGCGCGGACCTGGGCGGTCACCTCGACCTCGCCCGCCTTCTCAAACGTGAGCGTGAGCTCGATCGTGGCGTCCGCCACCAGCTCGCCGGTGAGGTTGATGAGCATGACGTGGAACCCGCCGGGCTCCAGGGTGACGGTGCCGCCGGCCGGGATGTTGATCCGCTCCACCGGGTGCATGCCCATCATGCCGCTCGCGTCCTCGGTGGTCTGGTGGATCTCCGGGTTGGCGGCGGCGTCGGTCGCCACGCCGATCAGGGCGTCGGCCTGGCCGGTCTCGTTGGTGATCGTCATGTAGGCGGCGCCCGCCATGTCCATGCCCATCGAGGTCCGGGCCCAGGCATCGGTCACGACCATCGCTCCCGCGGACGGCGACGCCGCGGACGAGCACGCCGCGAGCGCGAGCGCGAGGCTCAGGGACACGAGCACCGCGAGGAGACGCTGGGACATGGTTCGGCCTCCGGTCTGCTGCACGTCCCCATCATCGCCCGAGGCAGCGAAACGGGCCGGCTCCGGGCAACGGCGCCCGTCGTCCGGCCGGACCGCGGCGCGCGGGAACGCGGACCCGGTGTCGAGGGGGTCGGCCGGAGCGTCGCAGGTGCGTCCGTCCGGGCCATGGTCGGGACGTCACGAAGCGACGGTCCGGACGGACCGCGGCGCCGCTGGCATCATCCGGCGATGCAGTTCGGCGTCATCGTGACCACCGGCGACCCGCGCGCCGCGGCGGAGCTCGCCGCGCTCGCCGAGGGCTCGGGCTGGGACGGCGTGTTCACCTACGACGCGATCGCCATCGGGCCGTCGCCGATGCATGACCCGTGGGTCGTCCTGGCGGCGATGGCGATGCGCACCGAACGGGTCCGCCTGGGCGCGATCGTGTTCGCTCCCGCCCGCCGGCGGCCGTGGAAGCTCGCCCGCGAGGCGGCCTCGCTGGACGTGCTGTCCGGCGGCCGGCTGATCCTGCCCGTGGGCCTCGGCGCCCTCGATGACGCCGGCTTCGGCAACGTGGGCGAGCCGACGGCGCCGCGGATCCGGGCGCGGCGCCTGGACGAGACGCTGGCGATCCTCGACGGCCTGTGGTCCGGCGAGCCGTTCAGCTTCGCGGGCGAGCACTACCGGTTCGGGCCGATGACCTTCCAGCCCCCGCCCGTCCAGCGGCCGCGGATCCCGGTCTGGGTGGTGGGCGCCTGGCCGCACGAGCGGTCGATGCGTCGCGCGGTCCGCTGGGACGGGCTGATCGTGCAGGCACAGGGCCCGGGCGGTGGCCCCGCGACGGGGCCGGACGTGCTGCCGCCGATCGTGGACTGGGTGCGGCGCGAGCGGCCGGCGGAGCTGCGCGACCGCCCGTTCGAGATCGTGGTCGACGGCGTCACGCCCGCGGACGACCCGGCGGCCGCCGCGGCGATCGCGCGGGCCAACGCGGAGGCCGGGGCCACCTGGTGGATCGAGGCGGACTGGATGGACGCGTCCCCCGACGGGCTCCGGCGGCGGATCCTGGCAGGGCCGCCCCGCTGAACGTCGCAGGTCAGCGACGGCGGGCGGTCAGCCTGCCCTGGCGCAGCCAGATCGCGCCGGCCACGATGAAGC
>CAYJOH010000041.1:0-6160 GCA_964371685.1 uncultured Anaerolineaceae bacterium | reverse complement strand
CGGCGGGCGGTCAGCCTGCCCTGGCGCAGCCAGATCGCGCCGGCCACGATGAAGCGCAGGATCAGCGACAGGCCGTACAGCGTGCACCACACGCACACGGCGTGGATGATCGCCGCCTGCAGCCACAGGAAGTAGACCTCGAAGATGACGCCGACCAGCGACAGGCCGGCGTGCAGGTCGAGGAGCACCGGGTTGTCGGTCCGGATCCACACGATCGCGAGCGTGAGGAGCACCAGCGACAGCCCGACGCCGTACACGGCGACGGGGAACGGGCCGATCCACGCGTACTCGCTGGTGGCGACGGTCTCGCAGCCCTTGAGCGGCCCGCACACCGGCACGCCCCCGCCCAGCTCCACCACCGACAGGTAGCCGGCGATGGCGAGGCCGATGATGTCGAGGACGACCAGGATCCAGCCCGGGTGGATCGTGCGCAGGCGGGCGGTGGTGGTGGACATGTCGGCGTCACGGTAGCCGGAATCGACGAATCGCCCAACCTGCCGAAGGTCCCGTCGGCGCCCGCCGCCCCGGCGGGACGTGGCATGCTGAGCCACGCCGGCGCGCCTGCCGGGGCCGATCGAGAGGACGCGATGCAGTCGCTGCAGACCACGAGCGAGGACCACCACGCACGGCTGCTGCCCCACGTGGACCGCCTGCTCGTCCTCGCCGACATGGTGGGCCACGTGGACTGCGACGCGATCCACGCGCTGTACGAGGAGGAGTACACGTTCATCGTGGGGCAGCTGGTGCCCCACATGGAGGCGATCGAGCGGACCCTCTACGGCCAGGTGGAGGAGGTCCTCGGCGGGCACCACTCGATGGCGCCGATGCGCGCGGAGCACGCCGCGATGCGGCAGCTCGTCGAGGAGCTGGGCCGCTACCGGCGCCACGCCGAGGGTTGCCGCTGGAGCGCCGTGGAGGGGCTGGCGCTGCGTCGCGCGCTGTACCGCCTGCACTCGATCCTCAAGGTCCACCTGGCCGAGGAGGAGCTGTACCTCGGCGTGCTCGAGCAGCGCCTCGATGACGCGGAGAAGGACCGCCTTGCGCGCGGGATCGCGCACGCGATGACGGAGCCGCTGTAGGGCGGAACCGCTCGCGGTGCGGGCCGGCCAGCCGCCAAGGGCGCCGCCGGTCGCCTAGCGGCGCCGGACCGCGACCACCTCCAGGTACCGCGCCTGGAACTCCGCGACCAGGCGTGCCCGCTCCTTCATCACCGCGCCCCACTCGTCGAGCGCGGCGTGGCCGGCGTCGGTGAGCTCGTAGTCCCGGCGCGCCGGCCCGGTCCCGGTGGTCCAGGAGGAGCGCACCAGCCCGGCCTCCTCCAGGTCGCGGAGCGTCCGGTAGACCTGGCCCACGTCGACGGCCCCGTTGGTGATGCCCAGCTGCGCCAGCTCGCCGACGATCGCGTAGCCGTGGGTCGCGCCCCCGGCGAGCAGCACCGTCACGAACGGCTCCATCCACCGGTGGCCGCCCACCGGCGCCCAGCCGCGATGGACGGGGACCCCCGCCGGGTCGCGATCCGTGGCGATGGTCTGCGACGCCGCGGCGGCGCCCGTGGTCTCGGCGGCCGGAGTCTCGGTGCCGTCGTCGGTGGTCCGGCTGGAAGCAGGCATATGCCCCCGGAGCATAGAGGCTCCGCGCCCCCTCGAGGATGGCGCCGGCGCGCGCATCGCTCAGGCCGTGTGCGTGCCCGGGTGCTCCATGGCGGCCGCGAGCATGTCCGCCACGTCCGTCGTGACGCCGTGCTCCACGATCCGCAGGTAGGCCTCTTCCTCCGCGAGGTGGATCTTGAGCAGCGAGTACAGCTGGAACATCACCCGCCTGACGGCGAGGGTCTTGCCCAGGGTGAGCCGGCCCGCATCGATCTCGGCGGACTGCGACGCCAGCTCCGCGACGAGGCGTCGGACCTCGCCGTGCTCGCGGCGCATCGGCGCCATCGAGTGACGGTTCTGGAACATCCGCTCCAGCTCCGGGTACAGCGTGTGCTCGGCGGCGTCGACGTGCGGGATCAGCGTCCCGGTCAGGAACCCGCTCATCTCGGCGAGCGCCTTCGCGGCCTCGTCGGCCTTGGCGGTGAGCAGCGCGTCGGCCACCTCGGGCATCCGGTTCACGTGGTGGAGGAGCCGCTCGTGGTGCTCGTGGGCGACCTGCGGCAGCGTCTGGGTCATGGCTTGGCCTCCTTGGCAAGGGCAATGTAGAACAGCGCGACGGGGCGGTAGACCGCGTGGGCGAGCTTCATGAACGGCGCCAGCAGGACGAGCTCCATCGCGACCGCCACGTGGAGCAGGAACATCCAGTAGCCCCAGGCCGGGACGCCCGGCAGGTACAGCGCCAGCTCCAGGATGAAGCCGGTCACGCCGGCGACCCACAGCAGCCCGAGCAGCATCCAGTCCGCGGTCGTGGACCGGGTCACGGAGCGGTTGGCCGCCCGGTAGCGGTCGATGATCAGGACGCTGGTGCCGTAGACCAGGGCGATGCCGGCCAGCGTGCCCAGCAGCCGGACCGGGTACCAGACCGGCACGGGCGTGCCGGTCGCCTTGACGCCGATGATGTCGAGGCCGTAGTCGAGGACCGTGGCGGCGAGCAGGCCCAGGAAACCCCACACCGTCAGCGCATGGACGAGGCCGCGGCGCCGGTACCAGGGGGTCGCGTCCTGGCCCGTGTCGCACTCCGCGCGGAACTGCGCCTGGGCCAGCGACTCGCGGCCGATCGCCGACCACAGCGCCCGCCCCGACCGCGCCAGGGCGGCGCGGCTGCCCAGCACGTCGCCCCAGCCCACGCCCTCGCGCCGGCCGATCCTGCGTGCCATGGTGGCGATCCCCGCCAGGCCGGCGAGGACGACGACGATCATCACCGCGATCCCGATGTCGTGGATCAGGTGAGCCGGGATGAACTCGAACACGGCGAGGGACTCGCCGCTCTGCGGCCCGTGGGCACCGTACATGAACGCCGCGAACAGCAGCGCCACGACGACGGCCAGGATGGTCGCCAGGACCGGCTGCGTGTACATCGTCCGGGCGATCCGGGTCCGGTCGCAGGCGGCGATCGCGTACCGCCGAGTGGCGGCCATGAACTCGGACGGGTCCGCCTGCGTGGGGCAGGTCTCGGCGCACTCGCCGCACTGGTAGCAGGCCCACAGCTCCTTGCTGGACAGCAGGGCGTCCTTCATCCCCAGCTGGGCGTAGCGGATGATCCGGCGCGGGAACGTCGCGTCGGTCTGGGACAGGGGACAGCTGGCCGTGCAGGTGCCGCAGGAGAAGCAGGCGCTCACGTCCGTCGCGCCGTAGCGCCGCAGCTCCGGGTACAGCCCGAGGTCCAGGACCGCAGGCGCCGGCACCGGGGCGGCGACGGGCGTCGTGACCGCGGCCATCAGGAGGTCCTCCCGGTGCGCTCGTACTGGAAGTAGCCGTCCACGGTGGCGCCCTTGATCTCGGCGAGCCACCCGTAGCGGCGCATGCCCATCACCCAGAACACGACCTCGTGGGTGGGAGCCTCGATCGCGGCGGCGATCTCGGGGACGGTGAGCGGTCCGTCGGCGAGCGCGGCCAGGATGCGGGCGCGCATCACCGGCTCCTCGCGGATGACCTCGCGGTCGTCCCGGATGGTCGGAGTCATCGGGCGGGCACCTCCACGAGGCTCTCGATCATGGCCGTGATCTGGGCGTCGGTGTAGCCCAGCAGGTCGATCGCGTTCTCCGGGCACATCGGGACGCACCCGCCGCACCCCTTGCAGCCGGTCGGGCTGATGACCGCGAAGTGCCGGTCACCCTCCTCGGCCATCGAGATCGCGTCGTACGGGCAGGCCGCCAGGCAGTCGCCGCAGGCCGTGCAGGCCGCCGGGTCCACGATCGCGACCAGCGGGTCGAGCTCGGTGAACCCCTTCTTGAGGATCGCGGCGCTCTGGGTGACCGCGGCGAGGCCCGAGGCGACGCTCTCCGAGGACGTCTTCGGTCCCTGGCAGGCGCCGGCGATCAGCACCCCGTCGACGACGGTCTCGACCGGCCGAAGCTTGGGGTGGATCTCGTTGAAGAAGCCGTCGCTCCCGGCGGGGAGCTTGAGCACGCCCACCAGCGACTCGTTCTCGCGCGGGACCATCCCGGTCACGAGGACCACGAGGTCCGCCGGCAGCGCCAGCTCCTCGTCGTTGGTCAGCAGGTCGCGGACGGTCACGGTCAGGCCGCCGCCGTCGCGCCGCTCCACTGCGGGCGGGGCGTCGTTGTCGAACTTGACGAACACGGAGCCGGCCTTGCGGGCCTCGGTGTACAGCGGCTCGAACTTGCCGTACGTCCGCATGTCGCGGTAGAGGTGGAACTGGCGGACCGTCGGGTCGAGCCCGGAGACCTGGACGGCGGTCTGGACGGTGGCCGCGCAGCAGTAGCGCGAGCAGGCCGCGTTCGCGCAGCCGCCGGTGTTGCGGCTGCCCACGCAGTACACGTAGGCGACGCTCCGGACCGGCCGGCCGCCGTGGGTGAGCGGCCCGGTCGCGCCGTCCACGAGCGCCTTGAACTCGGGCAGCGTGACGACCCCATCGATCCCGTAGCCGAACTCCCCGGACTCGGGCTGGTAGGCGTCGAACCCGGTCGCCGCGACGATCGACCCGGCCGCGACCTCGATCGAGCCCGCGCCCTCGCCGCCCACCCGGACGGTGACCCGGTAGTTGCCGAAGCCGCCCGACTTGGCGACGACCTCGGCGCCGGTGAGGACCGTGATCGCCGGCCGACGGCTGACCTCGGCGACCAGCGTCTCGACGAGCGCGCGGCCGTGCTTCCCGTGCGGGTACATGGGACCGAAGCGGCGGATCCAGCCGCCCAGCTCCAGCTCCCGCTCCACGAGCGTGACCTCGAGGCCGATGTCGGCCAGCCCGATCGCGGCCCGGAGCCCGGTGATCCCGCCGCCGATGACGAGGGTCCGGGGGAGCGTCTCCACGACCATCGGCTCCAGCGGCGTGGTCAGGCGGGTGCGGGAGATCCCGGCCCGGACCAGCGCCGTCGCCTTGTCGGTGGCGGCCTCGTGGTCGTCGGTGTGGACCCACGAGCACTGCTCGCGGATGTTGACCTGGGTGTACTCGTACGGGTTGAGCCCCGCGCGCGAGGCCACGCCGCGGAACGTGTAGGTGTGGAGCTTGGGCGAGCAGGAGGCGACGACGAGGCCGTCGAGCTGCTGCCCCGTGATGTCCGCGACCATGTCCTGCTGGGTGGCATCCGAGCAGGCGAACATCGCGGTCTTCGCGACGACGACGTCGCCGGCATCCTCGATGTCCGCGATGACCTTGTCCACGTCGACGTAGTCGGAGATGTTCCCGCCGCAGTGGCAGACATAGACCCCGATGCGACGCCCGCTGGTGCCGTCCATGCCCGCGTTGTCGCCTGCGCGCGCTCGCTCATGCACGTCCGAAGTGCGCTCGCTCTCGTGCTCGGCTCCGCCTTGGCCTGAACGGCCCGAGCGGGCGTTGACTGCTCGGCGCTGCGTCATGCCGGCACCATCACGATCTCGGCGAGATCGGCCTTCGCGCTCTCCAGATGGGCCGCGACCTGGGCGGCGGCGGCGCCCGCGTGGATGATCGAGTCCGCGATGTCCTTGGCACCCGACGCGGCCCCGGCAACGAACACCCCGGGGATGCTGGTCGCGCCGGGGTTGAGGTCCTCCTCCGGCTCCGCCACGTAGTTCCACTCGTCCAGCGACAGCTCCCCGACCTCGAACAGCTGCTCCGCGTCCCGGTTGGGCTGGACGCCCACCGCCAGCACGACCAGGTCGTACTCGGCCTCGGTGATCGCGCCGCCGTGCTCGATGTCCTCGTACCTGAGCACGAGGTTCCCGTCGGGCGTCTCCGTGATCCCCGAGACGCGTCCCTTGACGTAGCTGGCGCCCATCGCCTTCGCCTGCTCGTAGAACTCGTCGTAGCGCTTGCCGGGCGCCCGGATGTCCATGTAGTGGACGGTGATGTCGGCGAGGGGCAGGGCGCCCATCAGCAGCTGGTTCTGCTTGATCGAGTACATGCAGCAGAACCGCGAGCACAGCGGGTTGCCGACGGTCTCGTCGCGCGACCCGGTGCACAGCACGTACGCGATCCGCTCGGGGACCTTGCCGTCCCCGGGCCGGAGGATCGTGTTGAACGGCCGGGTGGGCGCCAGCAGCCGGTCCATCTGCATCCCGGTGATGACGTT
>CAYJOH010000040.1:9561-11164 GCA_964371685.1 uncultured Anaerolineaceae bacterium | reverse complement strand
GGGCCGCCCGCGCCGGGCTCAGCAGGTGACGTGGAGCACGGCGTTCGCGCGCTCCGGCGGCAGGTCGCGGAGCAGGCGGCACGCCTCCTCGGTCGGGACGGCGATCACCTCGACGCCGCGCCGGAGCCCCTCGTCGAGCACCTCGCGCATGACCGGCAGCAGGCCTTCGGCACCCGTCCCCACCACCAGCCCGCTCCCGTGCCACGGGATCGCCTCGTCCGCCGACAGCGGCGTGTGGCCATACCGGTCGCGGTACGGCTTCGACGGCCCCTTCCGGCGCTTGCGCACGACGCCCCGCTCGATGACCACGTCGCAGGCATAGCGCCGGCCCTCGACCTCGACCAGGCCGAAGGCGACCAGCCGCGCGTCCATCGCCGGGCACCTACCGCCGCGGGCGGACGTCGACGCTGGAGTCCAGGTGCGCCCGGAGCATCGTCAGCGCCTCTGCCCAGGCCGCGATCGCCGCCGCCCAGGCGTCCAGGCCGGCCGGCGTGTCGATCGGGAACGGCCCGTCCTCGAGCTCCACCCGGCTGCCATAGCCCACCGGGTGCACCGAGACCCGGACCGTGGTCACGATCGACTCGTCGGGCAGCCACGGCCGCCGGAACAGGAACGTGTCGCTGGGATGGACCTCGAGGACGTCCCACCAGACGCGGGCCCCGGCCCACACGAGCACGCTCCGCGCCCCGACCGCGAGGCCGCCCTCGATGCGCTCCGGCAGCCAGCGCGCGAGCTCCTCCGGGTCGGTCCAGGCGCGGAAGGCGCGCTCCGCCGACGCGTCCAGGCGGCGCTCCATCCGCACCCAGCGCTCCGTGGCTCCGGCCGGCCCGGGACCGGCGTCCAGTGCATCCATCGACCGTCCTCCCCGCCCGACGGCTTCGGGCGTGCGTCCACCGTGCCACACCCGGCGTCCGGATGGCAGGGGCAAAGCGACCGGATCGGGCGCTACGATCTCGCCCATGCGGCTCCATGTCATCGCCTGCGACGTGCTCGCGCGACCCGTGTACCTGTGCGCGGCGCGATCGCCCCACGTGGTGGACCTGTCGCTGCTGCCACGCGGCCTGCACGTCGATCCGCGCGACCTGCGGACCCGGCTGCAGGCGGTGATCGACGGCGTGCCGCCGGGCTACGACGCCATCGTCCTTGGCTATGGGCTGTGCGGCGGCGCCACGGCCGGCATCGAGGCCCGCGACGTCCCGGTGGTCCTGCCGCGCGCCCACGACTGCATCACGCTGTTCCTCGGGGCGCGCGAGCGGTACGCGGCGGAGACCGAGGGCCGCGACCCCACCTACTGGTACGTCGCCGACCAGCTGCAGCGGCCCTCCGGCGCACCCGACGGCCGACCCGACGGCGGCCTGGGGGCGGGCGGCGACACCGACGCCGGCCTGGATGCCCTGCGCGCGGCCTACGTGGCGAAGTACGGCGAGGACAACGCGGACTACCTGATGGAGGTCATGGGCGCCTGGCGCGCGCACTACCGGCGCGGCGCGTTCATCGCGATGGGCGTGGGCGACGAGGCCGCCGGCGAGGCCACGGCCCGCGAGCAGGCGGAGCGGCGCGGCTGGGCGTTCGAGCGGGTCGAGGGCAGCCTGGTGCTGCTCCG
>CAYJOH010000040.1:1379-9461 GCA_964371685.1 uncultured Anaerolineaceae bacterium | reverse complement strand
CTCAGCCCGCGGCCGCGCCCTCCGCTGCCAGCCGGCCCTCGCGGAACGCGGCCACGTACGCGCCGCCGAACGGGTCGCGGCCCAGCAGCAGGTCCGCGGCCAGCCGGCAGGGCTCGCTCGTGCGGTCCTGTCCGAACACCCGGGCCAGGTCCGAGGCGACCGGATCGATGATGCCGCCGTCGATCCCGGCCTCGGCGGCCAGGTCGATGAACACGTCGTTGAGCAGGCGCCGCTCGGGCAGCCCGAACGACACGTTGGACAGGCCGCCCGTGAGGTGGATCGTGTCGCCGTACTCGGCGCGCAGCTGGCGGGCCGCCTCGAGCACGTGCGACGGCGCATCGGGCTCCACGGCCACCGGCAGCACCAGCGGGTCCACGTACAGCAGACCGGGCGGGACCTGGCGCGCGACGGCCTCCTCGACCATGGCGACCGCGTTGGCCACCCGCTCCTCGGCATTGGCCGGCATGCCGCCCCGGCCGCTGGCCGCCAGGATCACCGCGCAGCCGGTCGCCGCGGCCAGCTCGAGGACCTCCGGGCGCTCCACCGACGCCGAGTTGAGCAGCAGTCGTCCCGCGGGCTGCGTGGACGCCGCGACGCCGGCCGCGAGGACCGCCACGTCCGATGAGTCGATCGAGACGGGCACCGCCGCCGTCGCCTCGACCACCTCGACCAGCCAGGCCATCGCCCGCGCCCGGGTCGCCGAGTCGGACGCGACCTCGTCCGCGTTGAGGTCCAGCCAGTCCGCCCCCGCGGCCTCCTGCCGTGTCGCCATCGAGCGGATGTAGGCCGCCGCCTGGTCCGCGTGCGCACCGCCGTCGAGGCCCCACCGGATGGCGCTCGCGACGTGCTTGACCTTGCCCACGCCGAAGTCGCGGGTCGCCGCGACGTCCGGGTGGACCGGCAGGACCCCGCGCGAGCCGTCGGCGGCCTCGTACGCGATGCCCACGCTCCCGTCCTCGAGCTCGGCGGCATGGCGGCCGCCCCGCTTGAGCACGCGCGTGGCGTGGATGTTCTCCCCGACCACGAGGAACGGGGTGCCGGAACGGTCAGGCCTCACGATCGGGGTCCTTTCTGCTTGGCGAAATGGTCGCGGCCCAGGAACGTGTTCGCCCAGGCGGAGGTCCGCCGGAGCGCGTTGTCCTGGAGGATCGGCGGGCGTTCGAGCATCGCGAGCTCCTCGCCGTAGGGCTTGAGCCGCCGGTAGGCCTCGGCCCACACGCATGCCCGGTCGCCCACCTCGCACCGGCCGTCAGTCGAGCCGCCGCAGGGGCCGTTGCGCTGGTTCTTCGCGCAATGCGACTCCGGGCACAGGTAGGCGAGGTCCGGCAGCGAGCAGTCCCCGCAGTCCCGGCAGTCGTACAGCGGCACCTTGACCGCCTGCTCGAACACGTGCAGCGGCTTGGCCAGGTGCGCGCGCTCCACGCGCCCGTAGACCGAGCCCCAGAACCGGAAGCCGGGGGTCCCGGTCGAGAACACGCGGTCGTGGACCATCCGGTTGACCTTGTAGAAGGGGTCGACGCCCGCCCGCGCCCGCCGCCGCGCCGCCGGCTCCAGCGAGCGCCGGTAGGCCCGCGAGACCTCGTCCGTGTTGAGGCCGGTCGCCGGGTCGCGCTCGAACAGGTGGAACGAGCCCGGCAGCGGGAACGTCACGTCCGGCACCAGGTCGCGCCAGTCGCCGTCGGCGAACGCCTCCGCGTACTCCAGCACCCGCCCGATCTCGGTCGCGTCGCGGTGCCCGGACAGGTAGATGCCGCGGTAGCCCAGGCCCCGGGCGACCACCAGCTGCTTGGCCGCGAGCTCGAGGAAGAACGCCCGGCCCTTGTCCGGCCCCGCCGCCCGCTGCTCGACCAGCGCCAGCAGCTCGTCACTCACGACGCAGCCCGGCACGCGGCCGGCGTGGAAGGCGCGGGCGACGCCGCGGTCCAGGATGTACGCGTTGGCGATGGCCGGGATCGCGAGGCCGTCGCGGCGCATGAGGCGCAGGAGCTCGTCCTGCTTGCGCGCGTCGTAGCCCACCTGGCTGATGACGAAGCCGGCGCCGCTGCGGACCTTGAGCGCCAGCTTCAAGTATTGCGGGACGAGCTCGCGCTCGAAGCGCTTGATGTTGTCCACGGCGCAGCCGAGGAAGAAGGCGCGCTGCGCCGGGTCGGGCACGCCGTCCGCCGTGGCCCGGGCGACCGCGACCTCGCTCAGCTCGCGGTACAGGGCCAGCAGGCCGACCGAGTCCACGTCGAACACTGGCTTGGACAGCCCGTCGTACCCCTCGACCGGGTAGTCGCCCGACACCGCGAGGACCGTGGTCAGGCCCCGGCTCAGGAGGTCCCAGCCCAGGCTCTGGAGCCCGTTGCGGTTCCGGTCGCGGCAGGCGACGTGGACGATCACGTCGTGGCCCAGCTCCACGACCGGCTCCGCCGGGGCATCCGGCGACAGGCGCGCGTGGCCGCCGGCGTTGTCGGTGATCGAGAGCGCGGTGATCCGCGGGTCGCCGGCGAGGTCGACGGCCATCTTGAGCGGGCGCTGGCCGCGCGCGTCGTCGAGCTCGCCCGCCCAGGGCACGAGCTCCACCACGGTGGCGAAGTCGGGGGTCGCGAGGAGCGTCTGGCGCAGCGACATCGGGGTTCCTCAGGCGGAGATCGGTTCGAACATGCAGCCGTCGGTGAACAGGTCGAAGAAGTCCGGCTCGGACTCGAGCTCCACGTGGTCGATCCGGCGGACCGCCGACTCGAGCTCCGCGCGCCGGCGGCGCGACAGCAGGAAGGCCTTGGCCCCGGCGACGGACGCATTGCCGGCACGGACGACCCGCCGTGGGTCCACCGGGACCAGCAGCCCGATGTCGATCGAGGCCGAGACGTCGAGCGCGTTCGCGAAGCCGCCGGCGAGGTACACGTGCCGCAGGTCCGACGGGGCGAGGCCCAGGGTCCGCAGCAGGACCCGCTGCCCCACGGCCGTGGCCGCCTTGGCGACCGCCAGGTGCGCGACGTCCGCGGTCGTCAGCACGATCCCGCGCGCGGGCACTACCGCCACCTCGCGGGTGCCGTCGCCGAAGCCGCCGCGCGCCGTCAGCCGCCCCGACCGGCGCAGCACCGCCAGCAGGTCGACCAGGCCGGACCCGCAGATCCCCTCGGGCTCCACGCCGCCGATCGTACGCGTCTCGAGCCGCCCGTCCACGAGCCGGACGGCCTCGATCGCCCCGTCCGCTCCGGCCATGCCGTATCGGACGCCGCCGCCCTCGAACGCTGGGCCGGCGGGGCTCGAGGCCGCGACCATCCGCCGGCCGTCGCTGGCAATGACCTCCGTGTTGGTCCCGATGTCGATCAGCAGGAACGGCTCGCGGTGGTGGATCGCCCCCACGGCCACCAGGTCCGCGGCCGCGTCCGCGCCGACGTGGCTGGCGATGATCGGCGCCCCGATGACCCGGCCCCGCGGGTGCATCAGCAGCCCCAGCTCGTAGGCGAGCTTGACGACCCGGGTGCTGCGCGCGCCGACGACCCGCGCCGCCACCTCCGTGGTGCTCCGGTACGGCAGCTGGCCGATGGGCGCCACGTCCAGCCCGAACGCGAGGTCGCGCATCGTGGTGTTGCCCACGAGCACCGCCTCGACGATCGCCCGGCGGTCCACGCCCAGCATCGAGCACAGCCGCCGGATCTCGTGGTTGAGCGCGCGCCGGAGCGACTGGCGCAGCTGGCCGGGGAACGTCGCGTCGTACGAGATCCGGCTCATGACGTCGCTGCCGCCGTAGCGCTGCGGGTTCTCGAGCGCCGCGGCGGCCGCGGTCTCGCCGGTCTCGAGGTCCACCAGCTCCAGCACGATCGTCGTCGTGCCGACGTCCACGGCGAGGCCCAGCAGGCGCCCGAACCAGGTGCCCAGGTCCACGCCGCCGTCGCGCACGACGCGGTCGGCCCTGCGGTGCACCGGCGGGTCCACGTCGGGCACCTCGCCCTCCGGCGCCAGCAGGATGCGCAGCCGGCGGCGGAGGACGTTGAACTCCACGTCGCCGTCCGTGCGCTCGATGCGCGCCTGGCAGGCCAGGCGGAAGGCACCGGCGAGGAAGGCCTCCGCCTCGGTCCGGGGCGAGAGGAGGTCACCGCCCGCCCGCACCTCGACGACGCACTCGTGGCAGCGTCCGAGGCGCTGGCAGGACGCGGGGACGACGACCGACAGCTCGTCGGCCTCGTCGAACAGCGTATGGCCGGGCACGAGCGGACGTCGCTCGCGCCCGTGGACCAGATCGGGCATCGGGGGACAGTCTCGCCTGCCGGCCTCGGCGCCGGATGGTCCGTCGGACCCTTCGGGGGGGACCTTCCGCCCTATCGCGGGCGGGCCCGGACGCGGGACGCTGCACGCCATCGACCCCCTCGCGGGAGGCATCCGTGCTCCTGCACGCCCCGGATCCGACGGCGTCCCGATCGCCGCGCTACGACCGGTTGACCCCGGCGGATTCGGCGCGCCTCCACGACGCCGCCGTGTCGATCCTGGAGCGGACCGGCGCCCGGCTCCACGACACCGAGGCCGTCGAGCGGCTGCACGGAGCGGGCGCCCGGGTGGGCGACGACGGCCGCGTGTTCGTGCCCGGGTCGCTCGTGGACTGGGCGCTCTCGGTCGCCCCCCGCTCGATCACCCTCCACGACCGCGCGGGCCGCGCCGCGCTCGCCCTGGAGGGCGACAACGTCTTCTTCGGTCCCGGATCGGACTGCCTCAACGTGCTCGACCACCGCACCGGGGAGCGCCGGCTCGCGGTCCTGTCCGACGTCCGCGACGGCATGGCGCTCGTCGATTCGCTGCCCAACATGGACTTCGCGATGTCGATGTTCCTGCCGTCCGACGTGGACCCGGCGATGGCCGACCGGCGCCAGATGGCGGTGATGCTGGAGCGGACGAGCAAGCCGCTGGTGGTCGTGACCTACGACGTGGACGCCATGGCGGACGCGATCGAGATGGCGGAGGCGGTGGCCGGCGGGCCGGAGGCGCTCCGGGAGCGGCCGCAGATCGCGCTGTACGTCAACGTGACCCGGGGTCTCGTCCAGAACGGCGACTCGCTGCGCAAGCTGCTGATCCTCGCGGAGCGCGGGCTGCCGGCGATCTGGGTGCCGGTGACGTCGGGCGGCACGACGGGCCCGGTGACGACCGCCGGCAACATGGCGCTCAACCAGGCCGGCGTGCTGATCGGGATCGTCCTGGCGCAGCTGGTCCGCGAGGGTGCCCCGGTCATCGTGCCGGGGTTCGGCGGCGACGCGCTGGACCTGCGGACGATGGTGGACCCGTACGCCGAGCCCGATCACCGGGGCGTGGCGCCGTCACTGGCGCACCACTACGGGCTGCCGATGTTCAGCCTCGCCGGCGGCGCGGACAGCAAGGTCGTCGACCAGCAGGCGGCGGCGGAGGCCGCGCTCACGATGCTCGTGGACGCGCTGGCGGGCGGTCACCTGCTCCACGACTCCGGCTACCTCGAGTCCGGCCTGACCGGCTCGCTCGCCCAGCTCGTGATCTGCGACGAGATCGCGGCCTGGATCCGGGCGGCGATCGCGCCCGTCCGGATCGACGACGAGACGCTGTCGCTGGACCTCATCGACGCGCTGGGGCCGGACGGGTCGTTCCTCGAGGCGGACCACACGCTCGCCCACTACCGGGAGCGCTGGTACCCCTCGCTGATCGACCGGCTCAGCCACTCCGCCTGGCGCGCGAAGGGCGCCCGCACGATGGGCGAGCGCGCGGCCGCGCGCGTGGACGAGCTGCTCGCGGCCCACAAGCCGCCGCCACTCCCCGGCGAGGCCGCGACGGCCATCGCCGAGATCCTCGAGCGCGCCGAGGCCACCATGCGCGCCATCCCCTGACACCCAGCCAACCCCCATCACGACCCACCACCCGAAACCCGGACCACGAGGAGAGACCGATGTCGGACGAGCTGTTCGCAGCGATGCGCCAGGCCATCATCGACGGCGACGCGGCCGCAGCCGCCGCCACGGCCGAGCAGGCGCTGGCCGCCGGGGTGCCGCCCCTGGACGCGATCGAGCTGGGGTTCGTCCCCGGGTTGTCGCACGTGGGCGAGCAGTTCGGCCTGGGCGAGCTGTTCCTGCCCGACATGATGCTGGCAGCGCGCGCGATGCAGAAGGCCGTGGCCGTGCTGGAGCCCGAGATGCAGCGCCAGGCGACCGTCCGCCGGGTCCTCGGCCGGGTCGTGATCGGCACGGTCAAGGGCGACATCCACGAGATCGGCAAGAACCTCGTGGGCATGATGCTCTCGACGTCCGGCTTCGAGGTCCACGACCTGGGCGTGGACGTGGCGCCGGAGCGGTTCGTGGAGGCCGCCCGCGAGCACGACGCGGACGTGATCGGCGTGTCGGCGCTGCTGACCACCACGATGGCCGGCCAGCGGACGGTCGTCGAGGCCGTGGCCGCCGCCGGGATGCGGCCCAAGGTCAAGGTCATCGTCGGCGGCGCGCCGGCGAGCGCGACCTGGGCGACCGAGATCGGCGCCGACGGCTACAGCGAGGACGCGATCGGGGCGGTCGCGCTGGTGCGGCGCCTGCTCGGCGCGGCCGACGCGGCGGCGGTCTGACGATGGCGACGATCACCCCCGTCCGGACCGAGGCCGGCCCGGTCGCCCGGCCGCGCCTCGAGATCCTGTCCCCGGCCGACGTGCGCCGGATCCACGAGGCCACCCTGGCGGTCATCGAGACCACCGGGGTGCGCTTCCCGTCGGCGCGTGCGCTGGACCTCTGGGAGGCCCACGGCGCGACGGTGGACCGCGCCACGTCCGTGGTGCGCGTGCCGGCCGACGTGATCGAGGCCGCGCTGCGCACCGCCCCGGCCGCGTACACGCTCGCCGCGCGAGACCCGGAGCGCGACCTGCCGCTCGACGGCCGGCACGTCCACCTGGGCACGGACGGCTGCGCGATCGAGGTCCTCGACGCGTGGACGGGCGAGCGGCGTCGCTCGGCCCTGGCGGACGTGGCCGACATCGCGCGCGTCGCCGACGCCCTGCCCGAGATCGCGTTCCACTGGGTCGCGGTGTCGGCCCAGGACGCGGCCCCGGAGCGCCGCTCGCTGGACGAGGTGCTCGCCGTGTGGCGCAACTCGTCCAAGCACGTCCAGACCGAGAGCATCGTGACGCCGGAGGACGCGCGCACGGCGATCGAGATGGCGGCGGCGATCGCCGGCGGCCACGCCGCGCTGCGCGAGCGGCCGGTGCTGTCGATGATGCAGTGCACGATCAGCCCGCTCGCCCAGGACGGCGGGGCGATCGAGGCGGCGCTCGTCGCCGCGGAGCACGGGGTCCCGGTCGGGTTCATGACCATGGCGTCGTGCGCGTTCAGCGGCCCGGCCACTGTCGCGGGCTCGCTGGTCGTCGGCAATGCCGAGGTCGTCTCGGCGATGGCGCTGATGCAGCTCGCCTACCCGGGCTCGCCCGTGTACTACGCGGCCGCGCAGACCGCCATGGACCTCCGCTCCGGTGCCTACACCGGCGGCGGGCCGGAGGACTTCCTGTTCGGCGCGGCGACCAACCAGCTGGCCGACTTCTACGACGTGCCCCTGTCGATGGGCGCCTACGCCACCGGCGCCAAGCGCAGCGACTGGCAGGCCGGCGTGGAGAACGGCCTGTCCGCGTTCATGGCCTCCGTGGTCGGGTCGGACATGCTGCTGGGCGCCGGGCTGCTCCACGGATCCCGGATCTGGTCCTACGAGCAGCTCTTGCTGGACACCGAGATCGCGGGGATCGTCGCGGCGATGCTGCGCGGGATCCCGCTCGACGACGAGGCCCTGGCGCTCGACGTCATCCGCGAGGTGGGTCCGGGCGGCGAGTACCTGACGTCGCCGCACACGCGGACCCACATGCGCTCGCTGTGGCAGACGCGGTTCATGGACCGCCGGCCGTACGGCCAGTGGGAGGAGGACCCGGACGCGCCGCACCGCGCGGCGCTGGAGCGGGCCCGGACGCTGCTCCGCGAGCACGAGCCGCCGCGGCTGGACCCGGCGCTCGACGCGGACCTCGCGGCGCTCGTGGACGCGCACGAGGCGCGGGCACGCGACGGCGCGGCAGCCGGCGCCTCGGGCACGGAGGCCGGCGCCTCGGGGGGTCCCCCC
>CAYJOH010000040.1:0-1369 GCA_964371685.1 uncultured Anaerolineaceae bacterium | reverse complement strand
GATGCGGCCCCGGTTCGAGATCCTCGACCCTGCCCTCATCGAGCGCATCCTCGACGAGGCCCTGCAGCTGCTCCGGAGGCCCGGGATCCGGGTCGAGGAGCCCGAGGCGGTCGCGCTGCTGACCGGCGCCGGCGCCACCGCGGCCGGGGACCGGGTGGCGATCCCCGAGGCGATGGTCCGCCGGGCGCTGGACACCGTCCCGCGCTCGTTCGACCTGTTCGACCGGGCCGGGAACCCTGCCGTCCGCTACGGCAGCGGCGCCGTCCACTTCGACCCCGGCTCGTCCGGGGTGGCCGTGCTGGACCCCGACACGCTCGACACCCGGACGTCGCAGGCGGCCGACCTCGCCCGGCTGATCCGGGTCGCGGACGCGCTCCCCGCCTACGATGCGGTGTCGACCGCGGTCGTGTGCCACGACGTGCCGACCGAGATCGGTGACCTGTATCGGCTGTTCGTGGTGCTGCTCCACTCGTCCAAGCCGATCGTGACAGGGGCGTTCAGCGCCCGGGGATCCGGCGTGATGCTGGAGCTGCTCGCGATCGATGCCGGGGGCCGGGACGCGCTCGCCGAGCGGCCGCGGGCCGTGTTCGACGTCTGCCCGTCGCCGCCGCTGACCTGGGCCGAGTTCGCCTGCCGCAACGTCATCGACCTCGGGCGGGCGCACGTCCCGGCGGAGCTGATCTCCATGCCCCTGGCCGGCGTGGCGGCGCCCGTGACCCTGGTCGGGGCGATCGTCCAGCACGCCGCCGAGACGCTGGCCGGCATCGTCCTCCACCAGCTCGCCGCACCCGGCGCCCCGATCGTGTGGGGCGGGGCCCCGACGATCGTGGACATGCGGACCGGCTCCACGCCGATGGGCGCCATCGAGACGGCGCTGATCGATGCCGGGTACGCGGCCGTGGGCAAGTCGCTGGGGCTGCCGGTCCACGGCTACCTGGGGGCGACGGACGCGAAGGTGATCGACGCCCAGGCCGGCCTCGAGACCGGGATGACCGCGCTCATCGGCGGCCTCGCCGGGATCGACATGATCTCGGGGGCCGGGATGCTCGACTTCCTGCTCGCCCAGAGCGCGGAGAAGCTGGTCATCGACGCGGACGCGATCGGGATGGTCCAGCGGCTGCTGCGCGGCGTGGGCACCCCGACCGAGACCCTCGCGACGGCGTTCTTCGAGGCGGCCGGGCCGGAAGGACGATTCCTGGAGCTGGAGGACACGCGGCGCCTGTTCCGCGGCGAGCAGTTCCTGCCCTCTCGGATCATCGACCGCAGCTCGCGGCGGGCGTGGCTCGACGCCGGCGGCCTGGACGCGTTCGGGCGTGCCCGGGCCCGCGTGGCGGAGATCGAGGCGACCCACCGCCTGCCGGTGCTGGAC
>CAYJOH010000039.1:5853-11261 GCA_964371685.1 uncultured Anaerolineaceae bacterium | reverse complement strand
AGGCGGCGAACCCCAGGCGCGACGCGCGGTCGCGATCGCCGATGGCGACCAGGTAGTCCAGGGCCGCCCGCAGGTTGTCGTGCTCATCCTCGAGCTCGTCGAGGCGGCGCCCGCGGTCGGCGCCAGGGTCGCCGGTCTGCTCGGCGAAGGCCAGGAAGGCGTCGGCGTGGCGGTCGCGCAGCGCCCGCGTCTCGCCGCGCTCGTCGAGCTTCTCGAGGGCGTACTCGCGGATCGTCTCGAGCATCGTGAACCGCACGTCGTCGTGGGCGTCGAGCGCGATCCGGACGAGGCTCTGCTCGGCCAGCCGCTCCAGCCCGGCGAGGACGTCGAGCGGCTGCTCGTCGCCCTCGAGCCCGCATACCGCCTCGGCCGACTCGAGCGGGCCGCCGCCCGCGAACACGCCCAGCCGCGCGAACAGGCAGCGATCCGGGGCGTCGAGCAGCTCGTAGCTCCAGTCGATGGCGCCGCGCAGCGTCCGCTGGCGCTCCGGCAGGTCGCGGCCACCGCCGGCCAGCAGGTCGAGCCGGTCCCCCAGCCGCTGCGCCATCGCGGCCGGCGACAGGAGGCGGATCCGCGCGGCCGCCAGCTCGATCGCCAGCGGCAGGCCGTCGAGGCGCCGGACGATCTCGGCGACGTGCGGGGCATTGTCCGCCGTGAGCGCGAACTCGGGGCGGACGGCCATCGCCCGCTCCACGAACAGCCGCGCGGCCTCCGATGCCATCACCGTCTCGAGGTCGCGCGCCTCGTGGGGCGGCAGCGACAGCGGCGGCACCGGGAACTCCTGCTCACCCGCGACCCGGAGCGGCGCCCGGCTGGACACGATGACGGTCAGATTGGGCGCGGAGCGCAGCAGGTCCGCCACGACCGGCGCCCCGGACACCACCTGCTCGAAGTTGTCCAGCACGAGCACGGCCGTGCGGTCGCGGAGGTGGTCGCGGACGCGATCGATCGGCGGGCGGTTGGGGGCGAGCAGGCCGATGGACGCCGCGATCGCGGACGGCACGAGCTCCGGGTCCGTGACGGGGGCCAGCGGCACGAACCACGCCCCGTCCGGGAACCGCTCCACGCAGTCGCCGGCGAGGGCCAGCGACAGCCGCGTCTTGCCCGTCCCGCCGGGGCCGGTGAGGGTCAGCAGGCGTGTCTTCGCCAGCAGATCGGACGCGCTCGCCAGCTCCGCGCGGCCCACGAAGCTCGTCAGCTGGGGCGGCAGGTTGTTGGGCGTGGCGTTGAGCGTCCTTAGCGCCGGGAACACCGTCTCGAGGCCCGGCGCCTCGACCTGGAACAGCCGCTCCGGGCGCGCCAGGTCCTTGAGCCGGTGCTCGCCCAGGTCGCGCAGCGTGACCGCATCCCCCAGCTCGGCGGCGAGCGCCCGCGCGACGTCGCTGACCAGCACCTGGCCGCCGTGGCCGGCCGCGGCGACCCGTGCCGCCCGGTGCACCTCGAGCCCCAGGTAGTCGTCGCCGGCGACCTGGGCCTCGCCGCTGTGGATGCCCATCCGGACGCGCACCGGCCCGGCGTCCCATTCGTGGCCCGCGAGCGCTCGCTGGGCCGCCACGGCGGCACGGATCGCGGCCGCCGCCGACCCGAACGCCACGAAGTGCGCGTCGCCCTCCGAGCCGAACGGGACCCCGCCCTCCGCCACGGCCGCATCGAGGACCAGGCGCCGCTCCGTGTCGAGGATCGCGCCGTAGGCGGTGTCGCCCACCTCGGCGACCAGCTTCGTGGAGCCCTCGATGTCCGTGAACAGGAACGTGACGGTGCCCTCGGGCAGGGCGCGCGCCGGGAGGTGGGGGGACGCCACGGGTGCTCCTCGCCGCTTGGGCTCGCCTAGGTGCGGTGGTCGGCCGTGACCTCGCGCAGTCGGCCCGCGACCACGCGCAGCACGGACAATGCCACCCCCGGCTCCTCGCGGAGCACCCGCTCGAAGTCCCACGATGCGAGCGCCAGGCAGCGCGTCGGTCCGTCGGCGACGACCTGTGCGACCCGCGGCCCGCCGTCGAGGACGGACAGCTCGCCGAAGAACTCGCCCGGACCCAGGCGCGCGACCACCGCCCCGTCGCGGATCACCCGCACGGTGCCGTCCACGACGACGAAGAACCCCGTCCCGATCTCGCCCTGGCGTGCGATCACGCGCTCGGCCGGAAACTCGACCTCGATCGCCGCGGCGGCGACGGCGGCGAGACCCGCCGCGTCCAGCCCGTGGAACAGCGGGCAGCCGCCGATCAGCTCGACGCGCCGGTCGTGGGTCAGGGTCAGGGTCATCGGTCCTCCGCGATTCTGGGTCGTCATGGTGCGCCGCGCGGCGCCTTCGCGTCAACGGAATCGCGTGTGACCGGATGCGGAACCCGCCTGCCGCCGCGCCAGCGTTGTGAGAGCATTCCGCGATCGCACCGGGGGCGGGACACGGCACACGGACGGGAGGCAACCTCGCATGGCCACGCGTGAGGAGATCGCGGACATCCTCGCGGGGTTCGCGCTGTTCGGGGACCTGCAGACGCCGCAGCTCCTCGGGGTGGCGGGGCTGTTCGAGGAGGTGGTCTTCCCGCACGGCGAGCGGATCCTCCGCCAGGGGCTCACCGGCTCCGGGTTCTACGTGATCCTCGAGGGCTCCGCGGACGTGATCGTGGACGGGACCCAGCGGGCCACGCTCCACCGGGGCGACTTCTTCGGCGAGGTGTCGATCCTGCTCGGCGAGCCGCCCACGGCGGACGTCGTCGCCACCAGCCCGCTGCGCTGCATCGTGATCGCCGGGCCGGCCGTGGAGGCGTTCCTGGTCGCCTACCCGCGGATCATGTACCGGATGCTCCAGGCGCAGGCCAGGCGGCTGCGCAACGCCAACCGGTGGCGGAGCTGACGCCATGACGCCCGACCCCCGCCCGTTTCCGCCGGGGGACTACCCGCTCATCGTCATCGGCAGCGGGCCCGGTGGCCTCCAGGTGTCGTACGGCCTGCGCCGCCACGGCGTCCTCCACGCGGTGCTGTCGGCGGACCCGTCGGCCGGGGGCATGTTCCGGCGCTGGCCGTTCTTCCAGCGGCTGCTGTCGTGGACCAAGCCGTACGCCCCGGAGGTGCGCTCGGCTCGCGAGTACCAGCGCTTCGACTGGAACAGCCTGGTCGCGGACGAGCCGGAGCTCCGTTCGCTCCAGGCGGAGTTCATGGACGGCTCGTCGTACTTCCCCAGCCGCCCGGAGATGGAGGCGAACCTGGCCGCATTCGCCGAGCGGGCAGGGATCGCGGTGCGCTACGACTGCCGCTGGGAGAGCACCGCGCAGGAGGACGGCCCGGACGGCACGACGTTCGTGCTCCGGACCTCGGACGGCGAGTACCGCACGCGAGTGCTCGTGCTCGCGGTGGGCGTTGCGGAGCCGTGGAGCCCCAGCCCGCCCGGCATCGAGCACGCCCGCCACTACGCGGACACCCGCGCAGCCTCCACCTACGCCGGCAAGCGCGTGTTCATCATCGGCAAGCAGAACTCGGGGTTCGAGCTGGCGTCGGGGCTCGCCGCCTGGGCGTCGCAGATCGTGGTGAGCTCGCCGTCGCCCGCCAAGCTGTCGGTGCAGACGCGGTCGCTGGTGGGGGTGCGGGCACGCTACGTCCAGCCGTTCGAGGACAACTTCCTGGGCCTCGGGGTGTCGATCCTGGACGCCTCGATCGACGGCATCGCCCACGCCGGCGACGCGTACCGGGTCGACCTGCGGCGCACGGACAACGGGATGTCGATGAGCGTGGAGGCCGACGAGGTCATCGCCGCCACCGGGTTCACCTGCCCGCTGCTCGACCTCCCGTCGCTGGGGGTGACCACCTTCGGCCAGGCGAAGCTGCCCGCCGTGACCCCGATGTGGGAGAGCTCGACGGTGCCCGGGATCTACTTCGCCGGCACGATCAGCCAGGCCGCCCCGGGGCTGCGCAAGCACGGCATCCCGGCCAACTCCGGCGCCGTCCATGGGCACCGCTACAACGGCCTGATCCTCGCCCGGCACATCGCCGAGACGCGGTTCGGCGTCGCGACGGCGCGGCCCGCGATCGCGGAGGCGGACGTCCTGGGGTTCCTGCTCCGGGAGGCGACCTGCGCCCCGGAGCTGTGGCACCAGAAGGCCTACCTGGCGCGCGTGCTCTCGGTCTCGCCCGCGGACGGGATCCGCGACGAGGGCATCCTGCCGCTGGTCCACGCCCTGGACGGGATGGACGGCGACGTGATCGCGATGACGGTCGAGGCGGACGGCAGCGGGGCGATCTACCCCGTCGCGTACGTCCATCGCGAGGGCCGGACGACGGAGCACGCGCTGCCCGGGCACCCGCTGCTGGACTTCGCGACCGCGGACCACCGGGCGGCGCTGGCCGGGGCCCTGGGGTCGATCCTGCCCTCGTACGCGCGCGCCGGCTGATGCCCCTGCGCACCGCGTGTCGGCTCGTTGACACGGGTCGCGGGGGCCCGGCTGGGGTAGGCTCCCGCGCGTGACCGCCCACCCCGTGGATCCCGCGCTCATCGTGTCCTGGCTGGTGTTCGCGCACCTGGTCGCCGACTTCGTGCTCCAGAACGACTGGATCGCGATCAACAAGGCGAACGGGACGCGCACCGGCTTGTCCGCGCTCGGCGTCCACGGACTCCATGTCGCGCTGTGCCTGCTGCCGGCGGTGTTCGCGTTCGGGGGTCTGGGCCTCGCGTACCTGGTGCTGGTCACCCTCACCCACATGGCGGTCGATCGCTGGAAGGTCCAGGCGACCCGGCTCGTGGACGCCCGTGCCCAGGCGCAGGCGCGCGAGCGCCTTGCGCGCGGCGCGCTGGAGGGGTCCGGCCTGGGGGAGGCGTGGACCCCGTGGCCGGGGATGCTGTTCCTCGCCGACCAGGCGCTGCACCTCACGATCGCGCTGGTCGGCTGGCTCGTGATCCTGGAGAGCTCGGCGCTGATGCCGCCGTTCGTGGACTTCGTGGACGCCGTGATCCGGTCCTGGGACCCGGCGGGCTTCCACGCGGTCGTGCTGACGAGCGTCGTGCTGGTGTCGTTGTTCCTGGTCAATACCCGTGGCGCCTACTACTTCGCGATGGCGATGGGCTCGCCGCGTCCGCTCCGGCCGGCACCCGGTGAGGTCGAGGCGGCGGGGACGCCCGGTGTCGAAGCCGCCGCCCCGCCCGCCGCGACCGCCGCCGCGCCCACTGGCGCGAACGGAGCGCCCACCGGCGCCTCGGCGCGGATCGCCGTGACGGTCATGGCCATGGAGCGGCTGCTGATCGCGTCGCTGGTCATGACGGGGATGGCCGTGGCGGCCGTGCTCGTCGTCGCGCTCGACGTCGCGGCCCGCTGGCGCCAGCTGGGCGACCGTGGGTTCGCCGAGTGGTACCTCGTCGCGATGCTGGGCAGCGTGTCCGTCGCGCTCGCCAGCGGGCTGCTCGCGCTGGCGGCGCTGGC
>CAYJOH010000039.1:0-5753 GCA_964371685.1 uncultured Anaerolineaceae bacterium | reverse complement strand
GCCTCCTCGTCCGAGGCGATGACGCCCGTCGCCCGGATGCCCACGTCGAAGCCGTCGCCGGTCCAGCGGTACGCGACGTCGCCGTCGAGCCGCGTGTGCGCCGGGTCCGCGTCCGACGCCGTGAGCACCAGCCGCTCGGAGCTGTAGACGCGGGAGCCGTCCTCGAGCAGGCTCGCCCCGCCCTCGCCGATGGTCACCGCCACCAACCCCAGGAGCACGTCTTCGGTGACCTGCCAGGTGGGCGGATCCTCTTCGCTGCCGCCGACGTCGCGCAGGCCGGCGGGCTCCGTCCGGAAGGCCGGCGGCTCCAGCGCAACCGCCGAGGCCGGGAGCACGGGCAGGACCAGCCGCGACGGCGTGGCCGGGCCACGGTGCACGCGCAGCTCCCCCGGCTGCGGCGACGGCCACAGCACGGGCCAGTACGAGGTGAGCACCGTGAGCCGGATGCGGTTGCCCGCCGCGAAGCGGTAGCCGCTCGCCCGGAGCGGGATGCGGACCTCCACCGGCGGCCCGTCCGCCGGCATCGGCTCGGGGTCCGTGTCGGAGTGGCGATGGGTCAGGTTGAGCACCCCGGTCGCGACCAGCGACGAGACCCCCTCGGGCGACACCTCGGACAGGCGGACCACGCAGGTCGCGACCGGCATCGTCGATCCGAGCCACAGCACCGCCTCAGGCGGGCCGATGATCGACACCGGCTCGCCGAGCGGCTCGGTCGTGTACGTCAGCCCGCGGAGCTCGTCCGGCCGCAGGTCGCGCGCGAGGCCATTGGGATGCCAGCCGGCGCCCCACGACAGGGCCCCCGAGGTGCCGACCGTCGCCCGGTGGACGAGCGGATCGATCCCCGACGAGGGCCGCTCCTCGTCGACGCCCCGAGCGCGGCCACGGAGCCGGCCGACCCCCGCCCCGGCGTCGCGTTCCAGGAACAGGTCCAGCGGCGCCGTCCCCGGCACCGGCACGCCCGCCGCCGCCCGCCAGCGGCCCGGCCACTGCCCCGGGAAGGGCTCCGGGGCGGCCCACTCGTGCTCGAACCACGTGAGCGCCGGCTCGTGCTCCCACCCGTTCTCGACCCCGTTGAGGTACCGGTCGAAGAAGCGGGCCATCTCGTGGAGCCAGTCCAGGTTGGGGCCCGGGTAGGCGTCGTCGGGGAACGAGTGGACCCAGTTGCCGACGAGGGTCCGCACCGGGACGTTGCGGCACCGCTCGGCGATCCGGAACGCGGGGTCCACGTACGAGTCGCTCCAGCCGGCGACCTGGAACACGGGGCAGCCGAGCGCGTCGTAGTCCGGGGCCAGCGACCCGCGGCGCCAGTAGGGGCCGTCCGTCTGCTCGCGGATCCAGGCGAACAGCCAGGGTGGCGTTCCATCCAGCCGCGCCCGCCACTCGTCGCGCCAGCCCGCGCCCCGGAAGGCGGGGAGCGGCGGCATCGCGTTCATCCCCAGCTGGCTGATCGCGTACTGGCTCTTCTCGCTGGCCGTGACGCAGCCGCCCCGGATGTGGACGTCGTCGCGGTAGCGGTCGTCCGTGGCGTACATCGGCAGGATCGCGCGCAGGTGGGGCGGGCGGAGCTTGGCGACCTGGATCGCCGTGAAGCCGCCGTAGCTGATGCCCCACATGCCGACGCTGCCGCTGCACCACGGCTGGGCGGCCAGCCACTCCACGGCGTCGTACCCGTCGAGCGTCTCCGCCTCGGTGTACTCGTCCTCCGCGATCCCCGGCGAGGAGCCCGTCCCGCGCACGTCGAGTCGGCACAGGGCGAAGCCGCGCGCCGCCAGCCACTCGCCCCGCGCCACGTCGGAGTTGCGGCGCCAGTTGTCCTTGCCGTACGGGATCATCTCGAGGATGACCGGGAACCGCTCGGCGGCGTCCCCGTCCGGGCGCGGCACGGGGAGCCACAGGTTGGCCGACAGCTCCAGGCCGTCGCGCACGGGGATGCGGACGTCCCAGCGGGCGTCGACGTCGCAGCGCGGCACGCTCGGGTCGCGGATCACCCCCCGAGTCTAGAGCCGCGCGCTCCGCGCACGCCGCTCGTTCCCGGCCCGCCCGGCGTTCATGGCGCGCCGAGCGCGCCGGCGAAGAACGCCACCAGCCTGCGCTCGTACGCCCCCGGCTCCTCGACGACGGACCGAGCGTGGCCGGCCTGGGGCACGATCCAGTGCTCGCGCAGGTCCACGTCCCCGGCCTCGGCGGCGGCCCGGAGCTCGGTCGCGAAGCGCCAGGGCAGGAAGTCGTCGGCCGCCCCGTGGACGATGGCGAACGGCCGGCCGGCGTAGCGGGCCATCTCCGCCAGCGGGGACCGGGCCGCGAGGTCGTCGCCGGCCACGAGCCTGGCCATCAGCTGCGCGCCGGGCTCCAGCAACTCCGGGTATCCCTCGTGGACGAGGAACGCGCGGGCGGCCTCGCCGATGTCCGCAAACGACGAATCCGACCATACGGCGCGCACCCGCGGCTCCTCGCCGCCCGCGATCACCGAGGTCGAGGCCCCGAACGACATCCCCAGCAGCCCGATCCGCTCCGCGGGCACCCCCTGCGCGACGAGCCAGTCCCAGGCCCCCAGCACGTCGAGGTACTCCTCGCTGCCGCCGGCGAAGCGCCCGTCCTCGTCGTCCGAGTCGCCGTGGTCGCGCAGGTCGATCAGCAGGACGCCGAACCCGTGTCGATGGAGCATGCCGGCCGGCATCAGGACGTTGTCGTCCCGTCGGCACCCCTTCCAGCCGTGGACGAGGATCACCGCCGGCCCGTCGGCGCGCGCGCCCGGGATCCACCAGGCGCGCAGCGTGAGGTCCGCGATCCGCTCGTCGCGTGACCGGAAGACCACGTCCTGCGGCGCCGGCATCGCGTAGGCCGCGGCGTCGTCCTCGTCCATGCCATCGATGCCGAACTGCTGCGGCGTATCCGCCGCGTCCCGTTCCCGGCACTCCCCGGCGACGGCGAGCGTGTCGTACACGGCATAGCTCGCCACGAGGTACCCCACCACGAGGATCGCCCCCAGCAGCGCCAGCCCGGTCGCGAGTGGCCGCAGCCAGCGGCGCGGCCCGGTCGTCTCGTCCGGCATCAACCCCCATCCCCGATCGCGGCGCCGAAGAACTCGACCAGCTTCGCCTCGTACTCGGCCGGCGCAATGTACACGCCCTGGGTGTGGCCGGCACCCGGGATGACCCACGCGTCGGGCGACGTGGCACCCGCCGCCACGGCCGCGTCGCGCAGCTCCTGCGCCATGCTCGACGGCAGGACCGCGTCCAGCTCGCCGTGCACGAACGCGACGGACCGGCCGCCGTACTGGGCCACCTCGTCGATCGGGTCGAAGGCGGTCAGGTCGTCGCCGGCGATGACCCGCGCCCACAGGATGGCGCCGGGCACCAGGAAGTCCGGCAGTCCCGCCTGGTCCTCGAGGAACAACCCGATCGCGCGTCGCATCTCGGTGGGCGAGGAGTCGGCCCACACGGCCGCGACCCTCGGCTCGTGGCCGCCCGCGACGAGCGATGAGATGGACCCGAACGACATGCCCAGCAGCCCGATCCGCTCCGCGGGCACCCCCTGCGCGGCCAGCCAGTCCCAGGCCCCCAGCACGTCGAGGTACTCCTCGCTGCCGCCGGCGAACCGGGCGTCGTCGCCCTCGGAGTCGCCGTGATCGCGGAGGTCGATCAGGAACACGGAGTAGCCATGCCGGTACAGCATCCCGGCCGCGACCAGCACGTTGGGCTCGCGACGGCAGGACTTGATGCCGTGGACGACGACGACGGCCGGCGCCGCCGGGCTGGCCGCCGGGATCCACCAGGCGGCGAGGTCGGCGTCCGGCATCTGCGGGTCGCGGGAGTGGAACGTGACGTCCTGCGGCACCGGCATCAGGTTGGCGGTCGCGAGCGCCGGGTCGAACTCGGCGGGGACCGCGAAGCTGTCGGGCGTGTTGGCGCGGTCCGCCGGCCAGCACGCCCTCGGCGCGGTGCCCAGGCCGTCGTACACGAGGTACGAGACCACGCCATAGCCGACGATCCCGACGGCGACGACCACCCCCACCACGACCGCCAGGCGGCGACGCCACCGCCTCCCGGGCTTCGATGCCGGAAAGGCCTGGGACGTCCCTCGACTCGCCATCTCACCCTCCCGCCGGTCGCGCCGGCGGTGGCCATGCTGGGACGGATCCGGGGGCCCGGATAGGGCCGATCCGCCCTCCGCCATGAGACGCGTCGTCGACGGGGCTGTTGCGCCACGGATCGGCCCGCGGCCCGCTACCGTTGGCGCATGCCGTCCTCCGACCGGGACCACGATCGCGCAGCCAGGGAACCCGCGCCAGGTGCCGCGGACCGCGTCGCGGATCGCGCGGACGACGCGACGGATCCCGCGGCCGATACCGCCGCCCATGGGACCAGCGGTCCCTGGCGCCGGCGCTCGCGCGTGACGGCGTACTCCAACGCCTGGATCGACGTCCATCACGACGAGGTCGACCGGCCGGACGGCAGCCCCGGGATCTATGGCGTGGTCCACTTCCACAACCGGGCCGTGGGCGTGGTTCCGGTCGCGGACGATGGGCGCCTGCTGCTGGTGGGGCAGCACCGCTACGCGCTCGACGAGTACAGCTGGGAGATCCCGGAGGGCGGCGTGGGCCCGGAGGAATCGCTGCTCGACGGCGCGCGACGCGAGCTGCGCGAGGAGACCGGGTTCGACGCCACCGACTGGCGACAGCTGTGCCGGATCTCGGTCTCCAACTCGGTGACCGACGAGACCGGCGCGCTGTTCCTGGCCACGGGGCTGCGCCCGGGCGACGCCACGCCAGACGCGACCGAGGACCTCGAGATCCGCTGGGCGACCCTGGACGAGGTGGTGGCGGCCATCGACGACGGCGAGATCCACGACCTGATGACGATCGCCGCGGTGACGCGGTATGCGCTGGAGGTGGCGAGGACACGATGATCGAGCTGCGCGTGCTGCTGGTGTTCGTCGGCCCGGACGGGCGTGGAGGGAACCCCCTGGGCGTCGTGCTGGACGGCGCCGCGGTGCCGGCCGAACGCCGCCGGCCGCTGGCCGCGGAGCTCGGGTTCTCGGAGACCGTGTTCGTGGACGACGCCGCCGGCGGCGCGATCCGGATCTTCACACCCGGCGCGGAGCTGGCGTTCGCCGGGCATCCCACGGTGGGCACCGGGTGGCTGTTGCGGACGCTCGGCCTCGGGGGTGCGATGCTCCGGCCGCCAGCGGGCGAGGTCCCGACCTGGCAGGACGGCGAGCTGTCGTGGATCCGGGCACGGCCCGAGTGGATCCACCCGATGACGCGGGTCCGGCTCCCGTCGCGCGGGGCGGTCGATGCGCTGGAGCGTGCGCCGGCGGGCGAGGGCTCGTACTACGCGTGGGCCTGGATCGACGAGGAGGCGGGCGTGCTGCGCGCGCGCTACTTCGCGGGCTCGTACGGCATCGGCGAGGACGAGGCGACGGGCGCCGCGGCCGTGATGATGGGCGGGTACCTGGGCCGTCCGCTCGAGATCCGGCAGGGCGTGGGATCCGTGCTCCACGTGCGCCCCGGCCACGACGGGAGCGTGGAGGTGGGCGGCCGGGTCGAGCCGGTCGAGGTCCGGGAGCTGGCAGGGTAGCGCCGGTGGCCGAGCTGCCCGAACCCTCGACGCCGGAGGTGCCCGATCCCGCCGCCACGCTGGCCGGCCCCAGCCCCGCCGCGTTCCACTACGGCCCGGCGCACCTGATCATGCACGGTAACGCCGCGTTCCTCGCGGCGTTCGGGGCGGCGTCCGTCGGCCTGCCGGCCCGCG
>CAYJOH010000038.1:0-11371 GCA_964371685.1 uncultured Anaerolineaceae bacterium | reverse complement strand
GCCGCGGTCGATCCGGTGACGGGTGACGAACGCCGCCACCTGGGCACGGCGCTCCAGGTTCAGCTTGGCGAGGATCGAGCTCACGTAGTTCTTGACCGTCTTGTCTGACAGGAACACCGCACCGGCGATCTCCCGGTTGGTGTTCCCCTCGGCGAGCAGCAGGAGGATCTTCCGCTCCTGGTGGGTCAGGCGGGCCGCCTCGTCGACATAGGTGCCTGTGGCAATCCGGCGGAGGCGATCGAGGACCATCTCCGTCACGCTCGGATCGAGCAGCGATTCTCCTCGGCCGGCCGCCGTCAGGGCCTGGACGAGCTTGGCGGCCCGCGACTGCTTGAGGACGTAGCCGGTGGCGCCGGCGACGATGGCCGCGAAGACGTCTTCCTCGTCCGGCGAGCTGGTCAGGAACACGACGGCGATCGCGGGGAACTCGGCCCGGATCTCGCGACACGCCTGGATGCCGGATCCGTCGGGCAGGCGGACGTCCATGAGCACGAGGTCGGGGACGAACCTCCGGACCTGGGTCAACGCCTCGGCCATCGTGCCGGCCTGCGCGACCACCTGGAACTGGCGGCGGCGCTCCAGGAGGCTGACGAGGCCCTGGCGCACGATCTCGTGGTCATCCACGACGAGCAGGCGCAACGGCAATGTTCCGCTGTGCTCCGCCGCGTCGTCGCGGTCAGGAACGGCCGGGGACGCGCCGCCGGCGCCGCCTGCGCCCCCGTCCATCACGCCGCGCGGGTGACGAGGGCCACGGCGAGCGCGATCAGCACGCCCGCAGCGATCGCCAGCGAGCGCGCCGACGGGCGTCCTCGCTCCGGTGCTGTCGGCGGGCTGATCCCGCCCAGCGTGTTCGGCATCGTCTGGTCGTGCAGGACGTTGGGGAGCGCCTTGAGCGCCTGGTTCTTCGTCGGCGCCGTCACGTCAGCGCCTCCGGTCCCGGGCGGCGCCGCGGGACTGCCCCGGCTCGGCGGCGCGGGCGTCCGGCCTGGCGCGGGCCCGGATCAGCGCCAGCAGCGCCGCGGCCTCCCGCCGGGCGAGGAGATCGTCCTCGGTCGCACGGGCGCGCTCGCGCTGCTCGCGCTCCTCGGCCGCCTCGTGCATCAGGCGTGACACCTGCCGGTTCCAGCGCTCATCGGGCGTCCGGGGCTGGGCGCCCTGGGCTCCCGGCACGGTCGCCTCGCCCGGGCGAGGCGCCGTCGGAGTGGCGGGCGCCGTCGGCGTGATCGGCATCCGGGCGGTCGCCATCGCACGTCGCGTCCGGGTCATGCGGCACCCGTCGCTGCACCGCGACTGAGGGCGATGCTGCGCAGGGTATCGAGGCGGCTGCGGGCGTCCAGCGCCGTGGCCGCGGCCACGTGCCCGACGCCCAGGCCCAGGCGCCGGTCGGCCGCGATCCGGGCCTCCAGGGCGCCGGTGGCCGCGTCGAGCGCGTCCCAGTCCGAACGGAAGTCGGCACGGTCGACCTGGCCCGCGAACTCGAGGCCCCTCGGGAACACGGCGTTGGTCCGGTCGACGAGCGCGATGCCCTCCGCCAGCCCGGGAGTCAGCGGGGGATCGAACGGAAGCGCGTCGGGATCTCCCTCGCTCCCGACCAGGGCGATCAGGAGCAGCCGCCGGGCTCGGGCCGGTGCCAGGTACTGGGCGAGCACGGCGATCACCATCATCAGGACCGCGAGCCCGGCCACCATCACGCCGAAGAGCGGGATCCACGCGACCCCGCGCAAGAGGCCCCAGCCCCCGTCCGGCCCGACCAGCGCGCCCACCACGAGCGGCGGCCCGACAAGGAACGCGACGAGGAAGGCGGTCCGGTCCCGGCTCTCGGGGAGGGGTGTCCGGCCGGCACGGACCCGTGCCAGTCGCAGCGCCGCCAGGCCGATCATGGCGACGATCGCGAGGAGGAGCACCTGCAGCGGCATCTGGAACGACCTTTCGCTCGGGACGCGTGTCCCGGCGATGTCGCTTCCGGGGCGGGCATCCGAGCCGCCGCCGGGCGAGCGCCGGTCGCTTCCACCTTGCAGTGAACCACACGGCGATGCTATTGTCAACGATAGTTGGGTGTCGCCACTATAGGAGAATTCGCCCGAATGGCGCTGTCGATCGGGGCCGTGCTCAGGCAGGCACGCGAGGTCCGGGAGCTGTCCGGGATCGACGCAGCGCGCGCCGCGCGCATCTCCCCGGCCTACCTCAGCAAGCTCGAGAGCGACGCGGTCAAGCGCCCGTCGCCGCACGTGCTCCACCAGCTGAGCGAGGCGCTCGGGATCCCGTACGCGGAGCTCATGCGCCTGTCCGGCTACGAGGTGCCCGGGCCGCCGGGCGCACGGGCCGCCGACAGCATCGGCGCGGCGCTGTTCGCGGATCTCACCGACGACGAGCGCGACGAGCTGCTCGAGTACCTGGCGTGGTACCGGGCGCGGCGGCGTAACGGACGGCTCTCCCGCCGCTGACCCCTGCCGCCCGGCCTACAATCGCCGCAGGCCCGCCGCCGGCAGCCCCCGGCGGCCGCGTCCCGCCAGCAGCCACGCCCCACCAGAGGACGCGACCGATGACCGACCCCAACGCCGAGGTTGAGCGCAAGGCCGAGCACGACGGCCTGCAGCACTACCCCGTCGCGTTCCTCCAGCACCTGATCGACAACGGCGAGGGCTGGCAGTCCGAGAGCGCCCTCGGACAGGCGATCGTCAAGGCCCTCGAGGACGGCACCTGCGTGCTGGGTCCGGTCGCGCACCGCGACTACCACAACCGGGTCGTGCCGGCCCGCGGCGACGTGGCGCCCGGCGCCAAGGGGAGCCTCGAGTACGCGAACCGCCTGCGCGCGGAGCGCGGCGACCCGCTGCTCGTCGAGGCTGCAGACGGGACAGTCTCGGTCGCGGAGTAGGCCGGCCCGGCGCGGAACGCTCACCGCCGCACCGCGCGCCCGCAGCCGCCGCAGGTACCTTCGTTCGATATCGCGGCCGGCGTGACCGCGCTAGCCTCGCGGCCGTGATGGAGCACGAATCGGACCCGGGGTCGCTCCACGTCAGCCTCCAGCGACTCCCCGAGGAGATCTTCGAGCCGGACTCCGTGGCCGAGGCGCCGCTGGTGCGGTTCGTCGCCTACACCCGCCACCACCGCGTGTTCGGCTGGGTGCACCTGCGGGCCGACCGCCTGACCGACCTGCTCAACGCGCACGACTCCCTGGTGCTCACCGACGTCCAGATCGAGGCGTTCGAGGACGGCGAGCCGCGGTCGGTGGACCGGGTGCTGGTGACCGGCGACGAGCTCGTCGCCGTGCATGCCAGCGGCCCCCGCGGCGACGCGGCGCTCCGCCGGCGGACGCGGTCCCACGCGATCGCGCTCCAGGCCGGCCACTACCTCGTGGGCGGACACCTCCACGCGGAGCCGGGGGCGGACCCGATGGCCAGCCTGCGCGACCGCCCGGCGATGATCCCGCTGACCGACGCCTGGATCGAGTACTGGTCGGCCGGGACGCGGATGAAGCAGGCGATCGGGACGATCATCGTCAACCGGCTCCAGGCCGAGTGGATCCGCGTGGTGTCGGACGAGGACCTCGTGGACGGCACGATCCGGCCCACCCCTGGCATCGCCTGCCCCTGAGCCGCGCCGGGAGGGCGGACCGGGGTACGGTTGCGGGTGACACGCGCCGGCGGCGGATCGCCGACACGCGACCGCGGAGGCCCGACCGATGACCTGTCTGCCCGCCCCGGGGCGCTACGACACGATGCCGCTGCGCTTCTGCGGCCGCAGCGGCCTCCAGCTGCCGCTGCTGTCGCTCGGCCTGTGGCACAACTTCGGCGACACCACGCCTGCAGCCACCCAGCGGGCGATGGTCCACACGGCGTTCGACCTGGGCATCACCCACTTCGACCTGGCCAACAACTACGGCCCGCCGTACGGCAGCGCCGAGATCAACTTCGGCCGCATCCTGCGCGAGGACCTGGCGGCCCACCGGGACGAGCTGATCATCTCCAGCAAGGCCGGCTGGGACATGTGGCCGGGCCCGTACGGCCAGGGTGGCGGCTCGCGCAAGTACGTGCTCGCCAGCCTCGACCAGAGCCTGCGGCGCGTCGGGGTGGACTACTTCGACATCTTCTACTCGCACCGTTTCGACGTGGACACGCCGCTCGAGGAGACGATGGGCGCGCTCGCCCATGCCGTGCGGCTGGGCAAGGCGCTGTACGTCGGGATCTCGTCCTACTCGGCCGGCAAGACGCGCGAGGCCGCGGCGATCCTGCGGGCCGAGGGCGTGCCGCTGCTGATCCACCAGCCCAGCTACAACCTGTTCAACCGCTGGGTGGAGCCGGAGCTGCTGGACGCGCTGGAGGCGGTGGGCGCAGGGATGATCTCGTTCACGGCGTTGGCGCAGGGCCTGCTGACCGACAAGTACCTCGACGGCATCCCGGCCGACGCACGGGTCAACCGTCCGGGTGGCGACACCTTCAGCCGCGACATGCTGAGCGAGGCGAATCTCGCCCGCGTCAGGTCGCTCAACCTGATCGCCAGGCGGCGCGGCCAGTCGCTGGCGCAGATGGCCGTCGCCTGGGTGCTCCGCGACCCGCGGGTGACGACGACGCTGATCGGCGCCAGCTCGCCGGCCCAGGTCCGGGAGAACGTGGCGGCGCTGGCGAACCTCGCGTTCTCGCCCGAGGAGCTGGCGGAGATCGACCGGTACGCGGTCGACAGCGGCGTCAACCTGTGGGAGAAGCCGAGCACCGACCAGCGCGTCTGACCTGGCGCGCCGGGCCCGGGGTTCGACGCCCGGGCCGCGTTCGTGCGATCCTCTCGGCTCGCAGCCCGGAGGTCCCCCGTTGGCGGTCAGCGCGTTCGACCTGTTCAAGATCGGCATCGGGCCGTCCAGCTCCCACACGGTCGGGCCGATGCGGGCGGCCCACTGGTTCGCGCACCGCCTCGAGCGGACCGGCCTCCTGGCGCGCGTCGCGCGGGTGCGCACGGAGCTGTACGGGTCGCTGGGTGCCACGGGACGGGGACACGCCACGGACGTCGCGGTGCTGCTGGGCCTCGAGGGCGAGCAGCCCGACACCGTGGCGGTGGACGGGATCGCCAGCCGGGTCGCCGGGATCCGGGCCCGGGGGCGGCTGGCGTTGCTGGGGCATCACCCGGTCGCGTTCGACGAGGCGACGGACCTCACGTTCAGCGACCGGGCGGGGCCGGACGAGGGGACGCCGTTCCACGTCAACAACCTGCGCTTCACCGCGCTCGACGGCGAGGACCGGGTCCTCGACGCCAGGGCCTACTACTCGGTCGGGGGCGGGTTCGTCGTGAGCGACGAGGTCGCCGCCGAGGGGACCGCGCCCCACGCCGGCATCCCCGACGTGGGGGTGCTGCCCTTCCCGTACCGGAGCGCGGACGAGCTGCTGGCCATCGTCGAGGCCGAGGGCTGCACGATCGCCGAGCTGGTCCGCCGCAACGAGCGGGCGTGGCGTCCCGACGCCGAGATCGATGCCGGCCTGCTGCGGATCTGGGGGACCATGCAGGCGTGCGTCGAGCGGGGCCTGCGCGCCGACGGCGTGCTGCCGGGCCCGCTCTCGGTCCGGCGCCGCGCGCCCGGGCTCCACCGCCAGCTGGTGGACCGGGCGGCGACCACCGACCCGGCCGCCGACCCGCTGACCGTGCTGGACTGGGTCAACCTGTACGCGCTGGCGGTGAACGAGGAGAACGCCGCGGGCGGGCGGGTCGTCACGGCGCCCACCAACGGCGCCGCGGGGATCGTGCCCGCGGTCCTGCACTACTACGCCCGCCACCTCCCGGGCGCCACCGAGCACGGCGTGATCGACTTCCTGCTCACGGCCACCGCGATCGGCATCCTGTACAAGGAGAACGCGTCGATCTCGGGCGCGGAGGTGGGCTGCCAGGGCGAGGTCGGCGTCGCCTGCTCGATGGCGGCGGCGGGCCTGTGCGCGGTGCTCGGCGGGACCCCGGCGCAGGTGGAGAACGCCGCCGAGATCGGGATCGAGCACCATCTCGGGCTGACCTGCGACCCGGTCGGCGGCCTGGTCCAGATCCCGTGCATCGAGCGCAACGCGATCGCGTCCGTCAAGGCGATCAATGCGGCCCGGATGGCAATGGCGGGCGACGGCTCCCACCACGTGTCGCTGGACGCGGCGATCAAGACGATGCGCGAGACGGGCGCCGACATGGCGACCAAGTACAAGGAGACCGCGCGCGGGGGCCTGGCCCTCAACGTCGTGGAGTGCTAGCGCCCAGTCCGGGGACCCACGGTACGCTGTGGCGGACAACCCGCCGGGCGGCATAGGACCGGAGACGACATGAGCGAGAGCCCTGGCGACGCCGACGCCACGACGCCGGACACCGGCTGGTTCGATGACGAGACGCGCCTGCTCGGGCCCCGGGCGTGGGCCCTGATCCTCGGCGTGGAGGCGGCCCGCTGCAAGCGCTATGGCCGCGCGGTGACGGTCGTGATGATCGAGGTCGACGGCGTCGAGGACCTCGCGACGGTGTGGGGCACCGACGTCGGCACGCACGCCGCGGCGCGCGTGGGGGCCGTGCTGCGCTCGAAGGTCCGCAAGTCCGACTACGCGGCGCGGATCGGGCCCCGGCGGTTCGCGATGCTGCTGCCCGAGACCGACGAGGTGGCCGCCGTCAACCTCGTGGAGCGAGTCCGCGACGCCTGCGACGAGGCGCTGCGCGCGCTCGAGTCGGGCGGCCGCGCCTGGTTCGGCTGGGCCGATGTCACGCCCAAGCGTCCGCTGTCTGCGGCCGCCGAGACCGCGCTGGACCGGATCGCCGTCGACCGCAAGTCGGAAGGGGCCGGCTGACGCGCCGGCGGGCCGCGTGATCGAATCCATCGCCGCCGGCGACCGGGTGCTGGTGCTGGACGGCGGCCTCGCGACGCAGCTCGAGGCGCAGGGCCGGGACCTGTCGGACCGGCTGTGGTCCGCCCGGCTGCTGGTCGAGGAGCCGGAGGCGATCGTCGAGGCGCACCTGGCGTTCTTCCGCGCCGGCGCCCGGGTCGCCACGACGGCCAGCTACCAGGCGACGTTCGAGGGCTTCGCGGCGCGCGGGATCGGGCACGACGAGGCCGTCGCCCTGCTCCGCCGGAGCGTGGCGCTGGCGTCGCTCGCCCGGGACCGGTATCGCGAGGAACGCGCCGCCGCCGGTGCCCCGGACCCCGGGCCGCTGCTCGTCGCGGCCTCCATCGGGCCGTACGGGGCGATGCTCGCGGACGGCTCCGAGTACCGGGGCCGGTACGGGCTCCCGGTCGGGGCGCTCGTCGACTTCCACCGCGAGCGTCTGGCGATCCTCGCGGCCGGCGGGGCCGACCTGCTCGCGGTCGAGACGATCCCGGAGCTGGACGAGGCCGTCGCGATCGCGCGCCTGCTCGACGAGACCCCCGGCGCCCGGGCCTGGGTCAGCTTCTCGTGCCGCGACGGCGGCCACCTGCGGGGCGGGCCGCCGATCGAGGAGGCCGTCGAGGCGGTCGCCGGCTCGCCCGCGGTGCTGGCGGTGGGCGTCAACTGCACCGCCCCGGAGCACGTGGAGACGCTCGTCCGGCGGGTCCGCGCCGTGACCCGCAAGCCCGTGGTCGCCTACCCCAACAGCGGTGAGGGATGGGACGCGGCGGCCCGTCGCTGGACCGGCGCCGAGGCCGGCCGCGTGGACGGCGCCGCCGCACGCCGGTGGCATGCCGCGGGCGCCACGCTGATCGGCGGCTGCTGCCGCGTGACGCCGGACCAGGTGGCGCTGATCGCCGGGGCGTTCGCCCCCTGACGCGCTCAGTGCACGCGGGACGTGTAGCCCTTCCAGAACGGCTCGCGGAGCTCGGTCTTGAGCACCTTGCCCGTGCCGCCCTTGGGCAGCGCGTCGCGGAAGTGGAACTCGCGCGGCACCTTGAACCGGGCCAGGTGGGCACGGCAGTGGGCCCGCAGCTCGCTGACCGTCGCCGTGGCGCCGGGCTTGAGCACCACGATCGCGACCGGCGCCTCGCCGAACTTCTCGTCCGGGGCCGCCACGACCGCGCACTCCAGGACGGCCGGGTGCGCGGCGATCGCGTTCTCCACCTCGACCGAGGACAGGTTCTCGCCGCCGCGGATGATCACGTCCTTCGAGCGGTCCTTGATCAGGACGTAGCCCGCCTCGTCGATCACGGCCATGTCCCCGGTGTGCAGCCAGCCGTCGCGCATCGCCACCGCGGTCGCGTCCGGGTCACGGTAGTAGCCCTGCATCACCGTGTTGCCGCGCACGACGATCTCGCCGATCTGGTCGCCGTCCTGCCGCACGTCGCGCCCGTCGGCGGCGAGGACCCGGACCTGGACACCGGGCAGCGGCCAGCCGGTCATCGCCTGGCGCTCGATGCGGCGCTCGGGCGGCTCCGACTCGGTCACGACCCGCCGCGGTGACGCGAGGGTGACGATCGGCGAGGTCTCGGACAGGCCGTAGCCCACGATCGTCTGGATTCCGAACGCCGCCTCCAGCGCGCCCACCAGCGCCGGCGATGCCGGCGCCCCGCCGATGATCAGCAGGCGCAGGCTCGACAGGTCGTACTTCGACCGCTCGCTGCTGTGGAGCACGGCGTTGAAGATCGCCGGCACGCCGAGCAGCCGCGTGACCCGATTGCGCTGCACCTGCTCCATGAGCGCGGCGGGGTCGAACTTGCGGAGCATGACGTGACGGCCGCCGACCATGGTCAGGAAGTGGGGCACGCCCCAGCCGTTGACGTGGAACAGCGGCACGACGTGGAGGATGACGTCGTCCTCGCCAAAGCCCAGCGCGACCTCCGAGTACAGCGCATGGAGGTGGAGCTGGCGATGGGTGAGCGCGACTCCCTTCGGCAGGCCGGTCGTGCCGCTCGTGTAGAACAGCTCGGCGACGGCGTTCTCGTCCACCTGCGGATGCCGCGGCTCGGCGGAGCCCGAGGCGATCAGCGACTCGTAGTCGTCGGTGGCGATGCCGCCGGCCTCGCCCTCGATCACGACCAGGCGGGGCCGGGAGGAGAGCTTCGGTGCGATGGCTTCGACCAGGGGCAGGAAGTCGCGGTGGAAGGCCACGACCCGGGAGCCCGCGTGGTCCAGGATGTAGGCGATCTCGTGCGGCGTGAGCCGGATGTTGACGGGGTTGAGGACCGCCCCCGCTTCCAGCACGCCGTAGTACGCCTCCAGCAGCTGGTGGGTGTTGTAGGTCAGGAACGAGACCCGGTCGCCGGGCGTGACGCCGAGGCCCGTGAGCGCGTTCGCCAGCCGGTGCGTGCGCTCCGCCCAGGCGTGGTAGGTGAACGTGGCGTCGCCGTCGACGACGCCGATCTTGTCGCCGAAGTAGGCGGCGGCCCGATCACGGAACTCGAGCACGGACAGCGGGATGATCACGTCGATTCCTCCGGGTGGACGCGGGATGAGTGTGCACCCGGTGACGGTCGCGCCGCGAGCCCCGGGTGCACGGTCCGGCGCCGCGCCGGCCGGCGACGCGCGTCCCCCGCTCAGGGCTCGACGAACGCCTCGCGCAAGGCGCGTCGCGCAGGCTCGTCCACGCCGAGACCGGCCTCGAAGTAGGCGTCCACGTCGCCGTACCGCCGGCGCATGGCATCGATCGAGGTCGCCAGGTAGGCCTCGCTCACCCCGATGAGCGGCCGGAACAGCTCCGGGTCGCCGCCCCGCGCCCGGAACGCCTCGATCTCGCCCGCGAACACGGCCTCCAGTGCGTTGCTCTCGAGGAACTCGGCCAGCACGGCGTCCTCGGGCACGTCCAGCAGCAGCAACAGCGCCGCGACCGCCCACCCGGTCCGGTCCTTGCCCGTGGTGCAGTGGACGAGCCCGGGCCGGCTGTCGGCGCTGGCGAGGTCGCGGAACAGGCGGCCGTAGCCGTCGCGCGCGCTGTCCAGCTCCACGAACTCGCGGTACCGCGCCTCGAAGAAGCGTTCGGCGCCGCCGTCGGCGAGGACGGCGGTGATGGCGGCCAGGTCGTGCATCCGGGACTGGAAGTACGCCGGGGTGCCTTCGGGCGGCGCCCCGGCCAGGATGTCGGCGACCACCAGGCGGGCCCCGTCGGGCAGGCGGTCGGGGCGGGACTCGCGCTCGACGCCGGTCCGCAGGTCGTACACGGTGCGGATGCCGAGGCCGGCCAGCATGGCGAGCACGCCCGCGTCCGCACGGCTGAGGTCCGTGGACCGGTAGAGCAGGCCCGGCCGCACGCGACCGCCGCCGCGGACCGGGTGTCCGCCGACATCGCGCAGGTTGGCGATCGACGGCACGGTCGGTGCGGCGTGCGGGGTCTCCATCGCGGTGCCTACACGAGCGTCGCGTCGCGCCGCAGCTCGCGGTGGTTCTCCAGCCGCCGGCGGATCGCGTTGAGGAAGCGGGCACCCAGCTCGCCGTCCACCATGCGGTGGTCGGCCGTGAGGGTGAGCCGCATGATCGAACGGACGGCGAGTCCGCCGTTGACGGCGACCGGTGTCTCCTGCGCGCTGCCCACGGCGAGGATCCCGGACTCGCCCGGGTTGATGATCGCGCTGAACTCGTCGACCCCGAACATGCCCAGGTTTGACACGGTGAACGTGCTCCCGGTCAGCTCGTCCGGCCCCAGGCGCCCGTCGCGGGCCGCGGCGGCGAGGCGGGCGGCCTCGGCGTGGAGGCCGTGGACGCTGAGCCGGTCCGCGTCCCGGATCACGGGCACCACGAGACCCACCGGCAGCGACACGGCGAGGCCGAGGTGGACGGATCTCCGCGGCCAGACCGAGACGCCGTCGGTGCGGGCGTTGACGTCCGGGAACTCCACCAGGGCCTGGGCGACCGCCGCCAGCACGTAGTCGGTCACCGACAGGTCGATCCCGTCCGCCTTGAGCTCGCGCCGGAGCGCGAGCAGACCCGTGACGTCCACGCCGGCGGTGACCGTGAAGGTCGGGATCGTGGTCGCGCTCAGCGTCAGCCGCTCGGCGATGACGCGGCGCATCCGGCTCAGCGGTCGCGGCGGCTCCTCGCCCTCGGCGGGCGGCGTCGCGGGAGCGGGTGCCGCCGCCCGGGTCGGTGCCGGTGCGATCGGGGCGGTTGACGGCGCTGCGGCAGGGACCCCGGTGCCCGCCCCGCCCTCGATCGCCGCGAGCACGTCGCGCTCGGTGATCCGCCCCTCCGGGCCCGATCCCGCGATCCCGCGTGGATCGATGCCGGCCTCTGCGGCCGTCCGGGCCGCCCGCGGGCTGATCCGCAGCCGGCCCTTCCCCCGGCTCGCGGGCGAGGCGACGGCAGCCGGGGCCGGGCCGACCGGAGCCGTGGCGGGCAGCGCGACCGCCGGTGCCGCGGCCAATGGCGGTGTGGAGGCCGCCCCCGGGGCAGCGACCGCGGCGGCCGGCCCATCGTCCGGAACCGCCTCGCCCGCCTCGCCCACCCAGGCGCACACGGCGTTGACG
>CAYJOH010000037.1:0-11417 GCA_964371685.1 uncultured Anaerolineaceae bacterium | reverse complement strand
TCGGGGGGCGGCACCGCGAGCCCCCTGTGGCGCCAGATCCTGGCCGACGTGCTGGGCGCGGAGATCGCGACGGTGTCCACGACCGAGGGCGCCGCCTACGGCGCGGGCCTGCTGGCGGCCGTGGGTGCTGGCTGGTTCCCGACCGTGGAGGCCGCCGCGGACGCGGTGGTGACGGCGACGCCGGTGGCCGCTCCCGGGCCTGACGCACCGCGCTACGCGGCGTGGCACGCCACGTACCGCGACCTGTATCCGGCGCTGTCGCCGTCGTTCAGGCGACTGTGACGTCAGGCGGGCAGAGCGCGGCCCGCAGACACGCGGGACCGGCCCCGCCCGAGTGGATCCGGATTGCGCGTCAGGCCATCCGGCGTCAGCTGTGCAGCTTCTGGATGTCGCGCTCGGTGACCTCGCCGGGCTTCTTGCCCATGATGATCATCCCGAGGACTTCGTCCTTGGTCACCTCGTCCTTGTTGACGGTGCCGACGAGCCGGCCCTGGAGCATGACGCTGATCCGGTCGGCGAGGTCGAACACATCGTGGATGTCGTGGCTGATCAGGAAGATGCCGAGGCCCTCGGCCTTGAGCTGGGCGACCAGCTCGCGGACCTGCGTCGTCTCGGCGGGGCCGAGGGCCGCCGTCGGCTCGTCCATGATCAGGATCCGGGCGTTGAAGTGGATCGCGCGCGCGATCGCCACCGACTGGCGCTGCCCGCCTGAGAGTGACTTCACGGCAGTCTTGAAGTTGCGGAAGCGCGGGTTGAGGCGGCCCATCACGTTTCGGGTCGCGGACTCCATGGCCGCGTCGTCCAGCGAGCCCAGCCGGGTGCGCAGCTCGCGGCCCAGGAACACGTTGCCGGCGGCGTCGATGTTGTCCGCCAGCGCGAGGGTCTGGTAGATCGTCTCGATCCCGAGGGCCTTCGCGTCGCGGGGGTTCGCGATCGTGACCGGCTGGCCTGAGATGAGGATCTGGCCGGAGTCCGCCGGATGGGCGCCCGACAGGGTGCGGATCAGCGTGGACTTGCCGGCGCCGTTGCCGCCCACGAGGCCCAGGACCTCGCCGGCGTTGAGGGTCACGGTCACGTCCTCGACGGCGTGCACGCCGCCGAACGCAACGCGGATGTCGCGCATCTCGACCAGCGGTGCCGTCGACGGGGCGGGCTGCGGGACGGGCTGGGGCGTCGTCATCGTCATCGGGATCCCTCCGTCAGGCGGCACGTCGTCGCAGGAAGGCGTCGAAGCCGACGGCGGCGACCAGCACCGCGCCGACGACGATGTCCTGCGTGGGGGAGTCCACGTTCAGCAGCAGCATCCCGGAGCGAAGCGACTGCATCACCACCGCTCCGAGGATGGCACCCGGGATGGTGCCGATGCCGCCGGCGAACGATGTGCCACCGATCACGGCGGCCGAGATCACGTCCAGCTCGTTGGTGATCCCGGCGTTGGTCGTGGCCGCGTTGAGGCGAGCGGTCTGGATCGCCGCGCTCACCGCGCACAGGATTCCCATCAGCACGAACGTGAGGGTGATGGTGCGGCGGACGTTGATGCCGCCGAGTTCCGCCGCGTCTGGATTGCCGCCGATCGCGTACACGTATCGACCGAAGCGCCGGCGGACCGCCAGGTACGTCATGACCAGGCCGATGCCGAGCATGATGACGACCGGGATCGCGATGCCGGTCGCGATGATCAGGCCGCCCTCCGGCCACACGCCGCCCTGCCGCTCGATGTGCTGGCGGGCGAGCGCATCGGGCCACGGGTAGCTGTTGGCGACCCAGACCGCAACCAGGACCGCGAAGCAGCCGAGCGTTCCGATCAGGACCTCCGCCCACCTCGCGCGCAACGGGAACCCGTACCTGCGCCGCCGCCGCCGGCCAGCGATCAGGGTGTAGACGATGCCGATACAGGCAAGGATGCCGACCACCCAGCTGGCGACATCGCCCAGCGAGCCCTCCGGCCCGCCGCCGAGCAGACGGAACGTCCCGTCCAGGGGGGCGATCGTCTGGCCCTGGGCGTAGCGGAAGATCAGGCCTCGCCAGACCAGCAGTCCACCGAGGGTGACGATGAATGCCGGGACCCCCGCGTAGGCAACGAGGACGCCCTGGAGACCGCCGATGACCGCACCCAGCACGACGCCGACCAGCAGGGCGATGATCCAGGTGTACGGCTGGTCGAATCCGAAGCCCAGCGCGCTGGGGATCCACTCGGCCTGGACCATCGCCATCGTGTAGCCCAGGAACCCGAGCAGCGACCCGACCGACAGGTCGATGTTGCGCGACACGATGATGAGCACCATGCCGGTCGCCATCACGGCGATCGAGGCGCTCTGGACGGACAGGTTCCAGAGGTTGCGCGGCGTGATGAAGTTGCCGCCCGAGACGATGTTGAAGAACACCCAGATCACGGCCAGCGCCGCGATCATTCCCAGCAGCCGGGTGTCGATCTCGAGCGAGGACATGAGCGATCCGCGAAGCGCGCGGGGGGGCTCGCGCGGCGCGTCGGGCAAGACTCCGGAAGCCTCGGTCATCGGACTCCTCGCAGGCGCTGGGGGATCATCTTTGGAGTGCCCCCCGGCACCTCAGGGCACCGGGGGGCATTGAGCTGCTGCGTCCGGAGGACGTCAGGGGCAGGCGGCGACGGACCCGGCGGTCACGCCCTGGCACAGGTCGGCGGTGGTGATCCAGCCCGCATCGACGACCACGTTCAGGTTGTCCTTGGTGATCGGGATGGGGGTCAGCAGGATCGAGGTCATCGAGTTCTTCTCGGGGCTCTCGAACTGGATGGTGCCGCTGACCTTGGAGAGGTCGGGATCGGAGCACAGCTGGATCGCGGCGGTGCCTGCCGCCTTGCCCAGCTCCCGCGCGTCCTTCCACACGGACACGGTCTGGGTGCCTGCGGCGACGCGGTTGAGGGCCGCCTTGTCGCCGTCCTGGCCGGAGACCGGGACCTTGCCCGCGAGGCCCTGCGCCTCGAGGGCTGCCACGACGCCACCGGCGGTGCCGTCATTGGACGCAACGACCGCGTCAACATCGTTGTTGTTCGCGGTCAGGATCTGCTCCATGTTGGTCTGCGCGACGGCAGGATCCCAGTTATCGGTGTACGACTCGCCGACATTCTCGATGGCGCCGGAGTCGATGGCCGCCTGGAGGATCTCCTGCTGGCCGCCGCGGAGGAAGTCCGCGTTCGCGTCGGCCTGGTTGCCCTTGATGAAGACGTACTTCCCTTCGGGCACCAGCTTGAAGATCTCGCGCGCCTGCATCCGCCCGACCTCAACGTTGTCGAACGTGATGTACAGCGCCTTCGGATCCTCGATCAGGCGGTCGTAGGCGATGACCGGCACGCCATCGGCGATGGCTGCCGCGACGGCGGGCTTGATGGCCGTGCCGTCCTGGGCCAGGACGACGACGACCTTCGCGCCCTGCGTGATCAGGTTCTCGACGTTGCTGGCCTGCTTCTCCGAGGACGACGCGGCGTCGTTGGAGATGTACTTGCCGCCACCGTCCTCGATGGCCTTCTTGAGCGCCGGCTCGTCCCACTTGGCCCAGCGCTCTTCCTGGTAGTTGTTCCACGAGACGCCGACGGTGCAGTCGGCACCGGCGCCGCCGCTCGGGGCGGCGGTGCCGCCACCGGTGGAGCAGGCCGTCACGATGACGGCAGCGGCCCCGGCGAGCGCCGCAAGCCTGCGAATCTGCATGCGCGTTTTCTCCTCCAGTTGACGAATTCGTCGTCCACGAAAACGGCTTGATCCGGCCCTACGCTACTACGATTGGCTAGCCCCTTTCCTGCTGTTCGCCCGGTCCGGGCGGGGTGGTGTGCACGTCAGGCAGCGGCGTTACGTGCCTCAGGCAGTGGCGAGACTGATGGCGCCGTCACGCCCCCCGACCCGGCTGGCCGGGTCCGAGAGCAACGGCTCGAAGGCGAGCTCGGCGGCGCCGAGCAGGGGTGCATCCGCGCCCAGCGACGCGGGGACGATCCGGACGATCGCGCGCGGCGCCGGCAGGGCACGGGTCGCGATCTCGGCCTCGATGATGGTGCGCACGAACGGGAAGATGCGGCCGTGCATGGCGCCCAGCACGACCAGCTGCGGGTTGAGGATGTTGACGAGGCCGGCCAGGCCGATGCCCAGCCAGCGGCCGACGTGCTGCAACGCCGCCACGGCCTCCGGCGAGCCGGCCTCCGCGTCGCGGAGCACGGCCTCCACGCCGTCGCGCCCGGCGTCGGATGGCAGGCCGGCCAGCGTCAGCAGCGCGCCCTCACCGACCTCCGTCTCCCAGCACCCGGAGGCGCCGCAACGGCACGCTCGGCCGTCCGGGTTGACCGGCATGTGGCCGATCTCGCCTCCGTACCCGGCGACGCCGGTCAGCGGCATGCCGCCGGTGATCGCGCCGCCGCCCACGCCGACCTCGCCCGAGACGTACAGGACGTCGTCCACGCCGACGGCGGCGCCCCGCCGATGCTCGGCCAGGACGCCGAGGTCCGCGTCGTTGGCGACGGCGATCGGGATCGCCGTGCCCAGGGCACGTGCCAGGTGCGCGCCGAGCGGCACGTCCACCCAGCCCAGGTTGGGCGCCATCGACACCAGCCCGTCGCTGCGCCGGACGACGCCGGCCACGGCCACCCCGATGCCGATCAGCGGGTCGTGGACGCGGCCCTGGAGCTCGCGGGTGAGGCCAGCGAGGTCGGCGACCACGCTGTCCACGGACAGGTGGCCGCGCGGCCGGTCCACGCGGATCTCCGCCAGCGTCTCGCCGCCCAGGCCCACGATCGCGGCGGCGCTGGAGTCGACCAGGATCTCGATGGCGAGCACCGTGGCGCCGTGCGGGTTGAGCCGCACCAGCGGGGAGGGGCGGCCGGGCGTCCCCAGCCGGACGGCCGGCGCCTCGGTCGCGAGGCCCGCCCCGGCCAGCTCGCCGACGAGGCCGCGAATGGCGCTCCGGGTGAGGCCGGTCGCCGAGACGAGCTCGGAGCGCGACATCGGCCCGTGCTCGTGCAGCCCGCGGACGATCGCGCTCAGGTTCGCGCGGCGAACCGTCTCGCTCCGCTGCCCGACGTCCGTGCCGTGGATGCGCAAAGGTTTGTGTTCCTTTCGCCTAAATCTGTGCCAGACTCGTACAGACGCGCTTCCGTGTCAAGTTTCTGGGAGGAGGACCCCATGGAGCGACTCGACGGCAAGGTGGCGATGATCACCGGGGCCAGTCGCGGGATCGGCGCCGCCGTCGCCCGCACGCTCGCGGCGGAAGGCGTCAGCCTCGGCCTCGGCTCGCGGAGCGGGGACGACCTCGGGCTCGAGGGCGTCGTCGCGCTGCCCTGCGACGTGCGCGACCCGGCGGCCCTCGAGCGGCTCGCCTCGGCCACCGCGGAGCGGTTCGGCCACCTGGACATCCTCGTCATCAACGCCGGGGTCGGGGCCTACGGGCCGTTCCTGGAGCTGCCGCCAGAGCAGCTCGAGGAGATGATCGACGTCAACGTGAAGGGCGCGCTCTACTCGGTCCGGGCGGCGCTGCCGCACCTCCTCCGGAGCGACGGGGCCGACATCGTGACCATCGCCTCCGAGGCGGGTCGCCGGGGCCTGCCGCTGGAGGCCGCGTACTGCGCGTCCAAGTTCGCGCAGGTGGGCCTCACGCGGGCCCTGGACCACGAGCTGCGCGAGCAGGGCGTGCGGTGCACGAACGTCTGCCCGGGCGGCGTGGCGACGGACTTCGCGATGGGCCGCGGCCGCACGCCCGAGATGCCCGCCCTGCAGGGGATGATGCGGCCGCAGGACGTCGCTGAGACGGTGCTGTTCGTGCTGACCCGTCCGCGCCATCACCGGATCCTCGAGGTGGCGCTGCGGCCGGTCACCGAGACCTCGTGGGGATGAGCGCCATGCGCCGCGTCCGCTGGGGCGTCCTGTCCACCGCCAGCATCGCCACCCACAAGGTCATCCCGGGCCTCCACAAGACCGCCAACGGGGAGGTCCTCGCGATCGCGTCGCGCGACGAGGGCCGGGCCCGCGACGCGGCGACCGCGATGGGCATCCCTCGGGCGTACGGCTCCTACGAGGCGCTGCTCGCGGACCCGGACGTGGACGCCGTGTACGTCCCGTTGCCGAACCACCTCCACGCGCCCTGGACGATCGCCGCCGCCCGCGCGGGCAAGCACGTCCTGTGCGAGAAGCCGCTCGCGATGACGGCCGAGGTGGCGCACGAGATGGTCGCCGCGGCCGCCGCCGCCGGCGTCCTGCTGATGGAGGCGTTCATGTACCGCCTCCACCCATCGTGGGTCGCCGCGCGCGAGATCGTCGCGTCCGGGCGGATCGGCCGGCTCCGGGCCGTGGACAGCTGGTTCTCGTACTTCAACGACGACCCCGCGAACATCCGGAACATCCGCGAGGCGGGCGGGGGCGCCCTGTTCGACATCGGCTGCTACTCGGTCAACCTGTCGCGGATGCTGTTCGGCGGCGAGCCGGACCGCGTCAGCGCGGTCGTGGTCCGCGATCCCGCCTCGGGCGTGGACGTGCTCACGAGCGGGATCCTGGGCTTCGGCGACGGCACGGCGACGTTCACCTGCTCCACCCGGACCGAGTCCGACCAGCGGGTGGACATCTACGGCGCGGACGGCCGGGTGTCGATCGAGATCCCGTTCAACATCCCGCCCGACCGGCCCACCCGGATCTCGGTGATCGCCGGCGGCGACCCGCCGGTGGCGCCGGCCGCGGAGGTGCTCACGTTCGAGACGGCGGACCCCTACACCGTGGAGGCGGAGCGGTTCGCCGCCGCGATCCTGGGCGGCACGCCGGTCCCGACACCGCCCGATGATGCCGTCGCCAACCTGCGCGTCATCGAGCGGCTGTTCGCGGCCGGCGACGGAGCCTGACCGCGGGCGTACCATTCCTGCCGCCGCGCTCCGGCGTCCCCCGAACGAGACGAGGTGCGAGTCATGGTCGACGGAACCGAGCCCCGGGTCGAACCCCCGGCCGGTCGGCCACGCCGGGGTCGGGCGCGCCTCCTGATCGTGGGCGTGGCGCTGGTCGCGCTGGTCGCCGTGGGCACCGGGCTCGCGGTCACCCGGCCCTGGGAGCCGGTGTCGACCTGCCCGCCGGTCGCGGAGCATCCGGACTGGACCGTCGCGCGCCGCTGGGACGAGGCGCTCCTGGACGCCATCCGCCGTTCGCTGCCGAACCCGCCCGTCCACGCCCGGAACCTGTTCCACGCGTCGGTGGCGATGTGGGACGCCTGGGCCGCCTACGACGCCACCGCCACGGGCTACATCGTCACCGAGAAGGCCTCGGCGGGGAACGTGGAGGCGGCCCGAGACGAGGCGATCAGCTACGCCGCCTACCGGGTCCTGAGCGCGCGGTTCATCAAGGCGATGGGCGGCGACGTGTCCATATCGCAGTTCGCGGACCTCATGGACGCGCTGTGCTACCCGGTCACCGTCACCACGACCGAAGGCGACTCGCCGGCCGCCGTGGGCAACCGCATCGCGGAGGCCGTGCTCGCGTACGGCAAGGCAGACGGCTCGAACGAGACCGGCGGCTACGCGGCCGAGGACTACCGGCCCGTCAACGAGGCGCTCGTCGTGGCCGGCTCGGGCACGACGATGCGGGATCCGAACCGCTGGCAGCCCCTCCAGATCGAGCACATGATCTCGCAGAACGGGATCCCGATCACCAACGGCGTGCAGCAGGCCGTCGGCCCGCACTGGGGGCACGTCAAGGGCTTCGCCCTCCCCGAGGACACCGGTCACGGCACGCCGATCGACCCCGGCCCGCCGCCGCGCCTGGGTGACCCGGCCACCGACGCCCTGTTCAAGGCGCAGGTGATCGAGGTGATCCGCGACAGCGCGATGGCGGATCCGTCCGACGGCCAGATCGTCGACATCTCACCCGGTGCGCTCGGCGGCAACACGCTGGGCGCCAACGACGGCCATGGGCATCCCGTGAACCCGGCCACCGGGCAGCCCTACGCGCCGGACCCCGTCCTGCGGGGTGACTTCGCCCGGGTGATGGCGGAGTTCTGGGCGGACGGCCCCGAGTCCGAGACGCCACCCGGGCACTGGAACGTGCTGGCCAATCACGTCTCCGACGAGCTCGACCCGGACCTGCGAATCGGCGGCACGGGCGAGCCACTGGACCGCCTCCAGTGGGACGTGAAGCTGTACCTCGCGCTCAACGGCGCCGTCCACGATGCCGCGATCGCCGCCTGGGGGCTTAAGGGCTACTACGACGGCACGCGCCCGATCTCGATGATCCGGTACATGGGCGGCCTGGGCCAGTCGAGCGATCCGACGCTGCCCTCGTATCACGAGCAGGGGCTGCCGCTCGTCGGCGGTCTCGTCGAGGTGATCACGAGGGACACGACCGCGGCCGGCCAGCGGCACGAGGCACTCGCCGGCCACGAAGGCGAGATCGCGATCCGCGCCTGGTCCGGCAACCCGGCGGACCCGACGACCCAGGTGGGCGGCGTGACCTGGATCCGGGCGGTGGACTGGGTGCCATACCAGCTGCCGACATTCGTGACGCCGGCGTTCCAGGGCTACATCTCGGGGCACAGCACGTTCAGCCGGGCGGGCGCGGAGGTGATGACCGCGTTCACCGGCAGCGAGTACTTCCCGGGCGGCATCAGCGGCTACACGATCCCCGCCGGGTCGCTCAAGTTCGAGCAGGGCCCCACGACCGACATCCGCCTCGAGTGGGCGACGTACTACGACGCGGCCGACCAGGCCGGGCAGTCGCGGCTCTACGGCGGCATCCACGTCGCGGCCGACGATCTCGCCGGGCGCGAGGTCGGCTCGATCTGCGGCAGGGGCGCCTGGGAGATCGCCCAGCGCTACTACGCCGGGACGGCGGGGTCCTGAGCCCGCGGTGACCCGACCCGGCCGCGCGATCCTCGCCGCCGCTGCCGTCGTGGCGGTGATCGCCGTTGCAGCAGTGGCGGGCCGCGGGCTCCTGTCCGGCTCGGCGACGCCGGCCACGGCCCTCGGCGCCCCCGCGTACGTCGAGGAGACCGCCGCCGCGGGCATCGCGCACACGTACGACGGCGGCTACGAGTTCTTCACGGGCGGCGGCGTGGCCGTGCTCGACTGCGACGAGGACGGGCGGCCGGACATCTACCTCGCCGGCGGGGCCGGCCCGGCGGCGCTCTATCGCAACGGGAGCGACGTCGGGGGCGAGCTGCGGTTCACCGCGGCCGGTGACGAGGTGACGGACCTCACGGACGTCACCGGTGCCTACCCGCTGGACGTCGACGGGGACGGGCACGTCGACCTCGCGGTGCTCCGGGTAGGGGAGACGAAGCTGCTCCGGGGCCTGGGCGGCTGCCGGTTCGAGCCCGCCAACGAGGCCTGGGGGTTCGAGGCACCGCCGGCCTGGACGACCGCATTCTCGGCCGCCTGGGAGGGTGCCGAATCGTTCCCCACGCTCGCCATCGGCCGCTACCAGGCCTGGACGGCGGGCGCCCAGCCCACGTTCACCTGCGCGGACAACGCGCTGTACCGCCCGGATGCGACCGGGACGCAGTACGGTGAGCCGCTGCCGCTCGCCCCCGGCTACTGCGCCCTGTCGATGCTGTTCAGCGACTGGGACGGCTCCGGCCGGCGGGACCTGCGGGTCAGCAACGACCGCCAGTACTACGTCGGTGGGTCCGAGCAGCTGTGGCACATGGAGCCCGGCGCCGCGCCGCGGCTGTACACCGACGCCGACGGCTGGGTGAGCATGCAGGTCTGGGGCATGGGCATCGCCAGCCACGACCTCACCGGCGACGGGCTGCCGGAGGTGTACCTCACCAGCCAGGGGGACAACAAGCTCCAGACGCTGCTGTCCGGGCCGGACCAGCCCATGTACCGCGACATCGCGCTCCGGCGTGGGGTGGCGGCCGCGCAGCCGTTCACCGGCGGCGAGGCGCTGCCCTCGACCGCCTGGCACCCCGAGTTCGGTGACGTCAACAACGACGGGTTCATCGACCTGTTCGTGTCCAAGGGCAACGTCAGCGCGATGCCCGACCATGCGAGCCGCGACCCCAGCAACCTGCTCCTCGGCCAGCCGGACGGGTCGTTCGTGGAGGGCGCCGAGTCGGCCGGGATCCTGAACTTCGCGCGCGCGAGGGGCGCGTCGCTGGCCGACCTCAACCTCGACGGGCTGCCCGATCTCGTGCTCGTGAACCTCGGCGAGCCGGTGCGGGCCTGGCGCAACGTGGGCGCCGGCACGGCCGGGTCGCCGGCCGCGATGGGCAACTGGCTGTCGCTCCGCCTCCGGCAGGCGGGCGCCAACCGGAACGCGATCGGGGCGATCGTCGAGGTGAAGGCGGGCGACGCGGTCCTGCGGCACGAGATCACCGTGGGCGGCGGGCACATCGGCGGCACCCTGGGCTGGACGCACGTCGGGCTGGGGCAGGCCGGCGAGGTGGACGTGCGCGTGACCTGGCCCGACGGCGAGGTTGGGCCGTGGCTGGGGGTCGGCGCGAACCAGCACGTCGAGATCGAGCGCGGCGCGGCCGAGGCTCGGCCCTGGCTGCCGCCGAGCGGCTGAGGGCGACACAGCGCCAACCTCGCGGCGCACCTGCCACGATTCCTGGTGCGGCCCACCCTCCGACCCTTTGGCGACAACGGCGTCGTCCACGCCTTCGTACGCGCGGTGCCGCCCTCATGTGCGCCCGGCAAGCACCCGTGGAGGGCTCGGGCGGCGCCGCGCAACGGCGCCCGGCGCCGAACCCGCTGAAGGGACGGCCGTGCGCCGGCGACCGCGCGAATCACCCGCCGCCCGTTCGCCGGGCGCCGGTGGTGACGTTTGCCCATTCGGACCGGCCTTGATATCCTCCGCCGGTCGAAGAACAGAACAGAGAACAGTCACAGATCGTGACGGAGGATCGAGTGCCGCTCGCGCGGGAGAAGAAGCAAGAGGTCATCGAGGCGTACGCCGTCAAGGACGGCGACACCGGCTCCCCGGAGGTCCAGATCGCGCTCCTCACCGAGCGGATCCGGGACCTGACAGAGCACCTCCGCAGCTTCCCGAAGGACAACCATTCGCGACGTGGCCTCCTCAAGCTCGTGGGACAGCGCCGGCGCCTGCTCGCGTACCTCGTGAAGAAGGACGCCACGCGCTATCGGGCCGTCATCGGCTCGCTCGGACTCCGCCGCTAGGACACGCCGCCAGGACCCCGGGCCAGATCCCGGGGTCGTTCGCGTCCGGCGCCTCGCGCATCCGGCCCCACCCGCCGAAGGTCGACTCCCCCTCCCACGACCAGGAGGTCATCCACCCGTGCCCCAGCCCACCACCCTCGAGATCGAGTTCGGCGGCCGAACACTCACCATGGAGACCGGCAAGCTCGCCGGGCTCGCCGGCGGCGCCGTCACCGTGCGCTACGGCGACTCGCTCGTCCTCGGCACCGCCAACCGCTCGGAGCCCCGCCCCGGTCTCGACTTCTTCCCGCTCACCGTCGACTTCGAGGAG
>CAYJOH010000036.1:1461-11453 GCA_964371685.1 uncultured Anaerolineaceae bacterium | reverse complement strand
GCATGGCGGGCTGGGAGGACCCCATGGCGCGGCGGCTCGACGAGGCCGGGCGCGGGGCGGGCGGCGAGCAGCTGCTGGGCACCACCGCGCTCCGCTGGCAGCCGGGCCGGCTGCTGGTGGCGGCCCCGGGCGACATCCGCTGGCTCGACGCCGACCACCTCGTGTTCGCGGGCGGCACGCGCCCGGCCACGCCCGCCGAGCACCGCCTGGCGGGCGACCGGCCCGCGGGCGTCGTCCCGGCCACGGTCGCGGAGCACCTGCTGGGCGCCCGGGTGACGCTGGGCCGGAACCCGATCGTGCTCGGGGTCAGCCACTGGGCGGCGCTGGTCGCCCACCGGATGCACCTGCGCGGCGCGCGCGTCCGCCTGCTCGGCCTGCCGGGCGACGCGCGCCCCGCGTGGGCCGACGAGTGGCTGGGCACCGCCACGCCGCGTGTCGTCCACGGCCGCCGCCGGATCGCGGAGCTCGAGGTCGAGCGGGAGCCCGGCGGCGGCCGCGAGCGAATCGCCTGCGACGCGCTGGTCATCGCCGCCCCCGCGCGGCCGATCCGGAACGTGGAGGGGGCGGTGTTCGGTGGCGAGCGGGTCACGTTCATCAGCGAGACGGATCTCGCCGCGACCGCGGCCGACATCGTCGACCGGGCGCAGGCGGCGGCCCGAGGCATCGTGCTCGAACCAGGGAGGCGCGTCGCATGAAGGTCAGCTCGCCCGTGGGCGACTTCCCGTTCCAGCCGCGCTCCCTGCGCTACGAGGATCGCGGGCTGGTCATCGAGGGCGCGATGGGCGCCTGGCCGGCCACCATCCGGGTCGAGCCGGCGGACATCCCGGTCATCCTGCGCCTCGTCCCGCGCCCCCTGCTCGCGGCCCTGGGCGCGATCGGGATGCTGCTCCTGGCGAGGTGGCTGCTGGGGCGATGACCCGCGGCGGGCGGGGCTGCCCGCGATCGCGACCGACCAACCACGAGACGACGACCGACCAGCGAGAGGAGAACGATGAGCAACAGCGAGGCGCGGCAGCGAGCACGGGAGGACGTGGTCCTGTTCTCCCGCCGGATGCAGCAGGAGCACCTGACCTACTGGACGGGCGGCAACATCTCGCGGCGCGTCGAGGGCGAGCCGCACCTGTTCGCCGTGACGCCCACCAACACGCCCTACGACACGCTCGAGCCCGATGACGTCTGCATCGCCACGATCGACGGCGAGGTCGTGGTCGGGCGCCTGGCGCCGACGTCGGAGTTCCCGCTGCACACGCTGATGTACCGCCGCCGGCCGGAGGTCGGGGGCATCGTGCACACGCACAGCGTGGGCGCGATGACGATGGCGGTGCTCGGCTGGACGCTGCCGCCGATCCTCACCGGCTGGGTGGAGGCCACCGGCGGCGCGGTCGTCACGGCCCGCTACTCCCGCCCGGGCACCGAGGAGATGGCCGACTTCACCGCCGAGGCGCTCGCCGACCGGGGTGCCTGCTTCCTGCGCCACCACGGCCTGCTCGCGATCGGGGCCGACCTCCACCACGCCTACCAGGCCGCGTCGGTCACCGAGGGCGCGGCGCAGGTGTACCTTCAGGCCCGGGCGTTCGGCCCCGTGCCCGAGCTCCCCGAGGAGGAGGTCCGCTGGATCGCCGACGACTGGCGAGCCCAGTGGAAGATCGCCACCGAGGCCGCGCAGTCCTGACTCCCCGGTGGCCGCCTCGGGGGCGCGGGGCCGCCGCATGGCAGGCCAGGCTCGTCGCATCGGAGGCCGGCTCGTGGGATCGCTCCTGATCGGCGCCGACATCGGCTCGTCCGCGCTCAAGGCCGTCCTCGTCGACCCGGCGGCGGGCGTCCTCGCCGTCGCCGAGCGGCCATACCGGATGCACCGCCCGCATCCCGGCTGGGCGGAGAACGACCCGGTCGACTGGTTCGATGCCCTCGTCGCCTCGGTCCACGAGCTGCTGGCGGCGGCCGGCGTCGCCGGGCCGGACGTGGCCGGGTTGTGCGTCGTCGGCCAGCGCGACCCGGTCGTCCTGCTCGACGAGCGGCTCGGCGTCCTGGCCCCCGCGATCCACTGGACCGACCGTCGCGACCCGGCGGGGACCGCGGCGATCTTCGACGCGGTCGGGCGGGACCGGATCCTGGACGTCAGCGGCGTCGTGCCCACCCCGGGCCTGGTGCTGGCCAACCTGGACTGGACCCGTCGCCACCGGCCGGACGTGTGGCGCGCGGCACGGCACGCGGTCCAGCCCAAGGACTACGTGCTCCAGCGGCTGACCGGCGTGCTGGCGACCGACACCAGCAGCCTGTCGCGCAGCCTGATCAACGACTGGCGGCGCGACGACTGGTCCGGCGAGCTGTGCGAGGCCGCGAGCATCCCGGTCTCGATCCTGCCGCCGGTGCGGTTCGGCTCCTGGGAGCCGGTCGGGACCCTCACCGGCGACGCCGCCCGGCGGCTGGGCCTGCCCGCCACGACGGTGGTCGCGGCCGGCGGCGGGGACGACCAGGCCGCCACGCTCGGCAGCGGCGTGCTGGCGCCCGGTGAGCTGAGCGTCGGGACCGGGTCCTCGCTCGCCTGGCGCGCGGTGACCCACGAGCCGCGTGTCGACCCGCGGGGCCGCCTGTGCGTCGCCCGGCACGTGGTCCCCGGCCGCCATATCTACGAGATGGTCGCCGTGGGCAGCGGCACGATGCTCCGCTGGTTCCGCGAGGCGATCGCGACCGTCCCCGGCGGCCACGCACCGTCCTACGAGTCGCTGATCGCGGAGGCGGCCGCGGTCTCGCCGGGCGCCGACGGCCTGCTGTTCTACCCCTACCCGGACGGCGCCACGCTGCCCGAGGACCACCCCGCCGCCCGCGGCGCGTTCCTGGGCGTCACCGCCCACCACCGGCGCGGGCACTTCGTGCGGGCGATCCTCGAGGGCGTCGCGTACCTGTATCCCCCGCTGCTCGAGATCCTGCGCGACCAGGACGTCCACGTGGAGCGCCTGACGGTCATCGACGGCGAGTCGCGGAGCGCCACCTGGAACCAGATCAAGGCGGACGTGTCCGGACGCGAGCTGCGGACGACGGCGGTGCCGGAGGCGTCGGCCGTCGGGGCGGCGATCCTGGCCGGGACGGCGGCCGGCGTGTTCGCGAGCGCGGAGGCGGGCGCCCGGGCGCTGGTGACCCCGGGCCCGGTGTTCAGGCCGGACGCCCGCGCCACGGCGCGCTACGCCGGGCTCCAGGCGGGCTGGGCGCGCGCCGCCTCGCACGTGTTCGCGGCGTTCGACGCCCGCGCCTGAGCGCGCTCGAGCCTCGCGCCGACCACCCCGGGACGTGCCCACGAGCCCATCGCGTTCGTGGCGCGCGTGTTTCGAACATGAAACGCGCATTACTGGGGCCGTAACGCGCATCAATCGATTGACATTCGCGGTCCGTAACGGTACAAACGCCATGCACACGCGCCTTGGCATCGCGTCCGAATCAGGGGTCGAGCGAACGGTCACGCAGGCGGGCACGAGCCCACCCGGACCCACGACGCCGGCCGGTGAGGAGCTGGAGGACCATGGACGACCGTCGACTTGTCACCCCGCGGGGGCTGACCCGGCGCTCCCTGCTCAAGCGCGGCGCCGGTCTCGGCGCGGGCGCGCTCGCCCTGGGCGCGATGCCCTCGTTCCTCGCGGCCTGCGGGTCGAGCACCCCCAGCGGGCCCAAGGAGCTCAAGGTCCTCACCAACCAGCCCCCGGATCCGGCGCCGCCCGGCGTCGCCGAGTACTCCGAGGAGGCGTTCGCCAAGTGGCAGTCCGACAACGCCGCCACGGTGAGCTATGAGTCGATCCCGTACACCCAGATCCACGACAAGCTGGCGACCGCCTTCGCCTCGGGCAACCCGCCCTGGGACATCGTCTACATGTCCGGCTGGGTCCCGGAGTTCAGCAAGAACCTGGCCACGATCGGCGACATGATCTCGGCCGAGCTCAAGAGCGACCTGCCGCCGTCGAGCTTCAAGACGGTGACCTGGGACGGCAAGATCCAGGGCGTCGTGTTCACGCTGTCCCTGATGACGCTGTTCTACAACACCGAGCACTTCGAGCAGGCGGGGCTCACCGAGCCGCCCAAGACCTGGGACGACCTGCTCCGCTACACGAAGGAGCTGACCCGCGACGGCCGGTACGGCTGGGTGAACAACTACGGCGCCCCCGAGGGCATCGGCGGCACCGCCAACCTGTGGATGTCGTACCTCCAGCAGGCTGGTGGCACCATGTACGACGAAGGCGGGCTGCCGATCTTCAACGACGCGGCGGGCGTGGATGCCGCCCAGTTCATGGTCGACCTGTGGGACGCCGGCACCGAGCCAGGATCCATCTCCTACGTCGGGATCGCGGACACGACCAACGTGTTCACGGCCGGCAAGGCATCGATGATGATGAACTGGCCGTTCATGTGGAAGCCCGCCAACGACCCCGCCTCGTCCGCGATCGCCGGCAAGATCGGCGCAGCGGTGCTGCCGGCGGGCGCCGCCGGGACCGCGTCGATCGATGGCACCGACGCGTTCACGGTGACCCTCGCGTCCAAGAACCCGGAGCTGGCGACCAAGCTGATCGAGTTCTACCTCGCCCCCGAGGTCCAGAAGCGCCAGGTCCTGGACACGGGCTGGCTGCCCATCCGGCTGTCCACGCTCGAGGACGCCGACGTGCAGGCGGCCGCGACCAACGCGCCGATCGTGCTCGAACAGGCCAAGGCCCCCTACGACAGCTTCGTGACCCCCGACTACATCGAGGTCACCCAGGCGATCGGGACCGAGCTCCAGCGGTGCATCCGCAAGGAGAAGACGGCCCAGCAGGCGATCCAGGACGCGTCCGACCAGGTCGCGGCGATCATCAAGGCACGCTGACGCCCGGGCGAGCGCACCCCGCCCCGGGCACCGAGTCCAGGACGTGACCATCGACAGAGGAGCTGTTGCCCGCCCCACCGGCCGCAGCTACCTCGCGCGGCGCCGGCGCACGGGGACCCTCCTCGTGCTGCCGGCGCTCGCCGTCCTGGCCCTGATCCTCGCGCTGCCGATCGCGGCATCGCTCGCCCTGTCCCTCATGAAGGCGGACACCGCCGACTTCCGGTTCGGCGTGTTCGTCGGCCTCGAGAACTACGCGACCCTGCTCGCCGATCCGGTGTTCGCGCTCGCGCTGCGCAACTCGATCTACTGGATGGTGGTCGAGGTCGCGGTCGTGGTCGTGGTCGCGCTGTGGTTCGCCCTCCTCCTCAACCACCCGATGGGCCGCTGGTCCGTGTTCCGGATCATCCTGCTCGTGCCGTGGGCCCTGGCGCCGGTCGCGAACGCGGTGCTCTGGAAGTGGATCTACAACTCGAACTACGGGATCCTCAACTTCCTGGGCACCGCGACGGGCGTGCTGCCGGGACCGGTCGTGTGGCTGGGCGACCCGGCGCTGGCGCTCAACGCGCTGCTGGTGGCGGAGATCTGGAAGGAGATCCCGTTCATCACGCTGCTCCTGCTGGCGGGCCTCCAGAACGTGCCCCGGATCCTGTACCGTGCCGGCCGCCTGGACGGCGCGAGCGCGTGGCAGACGTTCCGGTTCATCACCCTGCCCCAGCTGCGGACCACGATCCTGATCTGCATCGTGCTCCAGTCCATCTGGGCCCTCAAGTCGTTCGACCTGGTCTACGTCCTGACCCGGGGCGGCCCCGCCAACGCGACGACGATGCTCAACTTCCTCGCCTACCGGGTGAGCTTCCAGTTCGGCAACCTCGGCCTGGGGGCGGCCGTCGCCGACATCCTGTTCTTCGTGATGTTCCTGCTGGCGCTCGCCTACGTGCGGGTATTCCGGCCGGCCCGGGCGGCCGAGCGGGGTGCGGCGTGAGCCGGCGGTGGCGCGCGCGCCTGCGGCGGACCGGGATCCTCGTGGGGCTGGCCCTGTTCGTCGTGTGGACGCTGGCGCCGATCGTGTGGGCGCTGATCTCCAGCTTCCTGCCGCTGCGGGCGCTGACCGCCACCCCGCCCGACCTCGCGCCCGGCAACTTCACGCTCGAGAACTACCTGGGCGTGCTGTCCGCGGACCGCGACCTGATCGGCGGCCTGCGCAACTCCGCGATCGTGGCCAGCTTCACGGCCGTGCTCGCACTCCTGATCGGGAGCTCCGCGGCCTACGCGCTCGCCCGCCTCCGCGTCCCGGGCTCGAGCAGGATCCTGATGCTGATCCTGGTCACCCAGATGTTCCCCGCCATGGTGATCATCATCCCGCTGTTCATCGTCCTCAGCCGGATCGGGCTCACGGACTCGCAGGTCGGCCTCATGATCGTCTACCTGTCGTTCGTGCTGCCGATCGTGATCTGGGTCCTCAAGGGCTTCTTCGAGGCCGTGCCCCGGGAGCTGGAACGGGCGGCGGCCGTGGACGGCGCGTCGACGATGCAGACGTTCCGGCTGGTGGTCCTGCCGATCTCCCTGCCGCCGCTGTTCGCGACCGGGGTGTTCGCGTTCATCGAGGCCTGGAACGAGTTCTTCTTCGCCGTGATCCTGACCCAGAGCAGCGCCAAGACGGCGCCCGTCGTGGTGGCCGAGTTCTCGGGCCAGTACGTGTCGCTGTACGGCCAGATGGTCGCGGCGGCCGTGATCGCGAGCATCCCCGTCATCGTGCTGGCGATCGTGTTCCGGCGCTACATCCTCGAGGGCTTTGTCGAAGGAGCGGTGAAAGGCTGATGGCGGACGTCGAGCTGCGCGCGATCACCAAGCGGTACGGCGCCGTCGCCGCCTGCGCCGACGTCAACCTGCACGTCGCGGACGGCGAGTTCGTCACGCTGCTCGGGCCGTCGGGCTGCGGCAAGACGACGACCCTCAACATCATCGCGGGGCTGGACGAGCCCACCTCGGGCGAGGTGCTGATGGGCGGCAAGGTCGTCAATGACCTGACGCCGTACGAGCGCGACGTCGCGATGGTGTTCCAGAACTACGCCCTGTACCCGCACATGTCGGTCGGCGACAACATCGGCTTCACGCTCCGCCTCCGCAAGCGGCCCCGGGACGAGATCCGGCGGCGCGTCCAGACCGTCGCCGAGATGCTGGAGCTGGCCCACGTCCTGGACCGGCTGCCGCGCGAGCTGTCCGGCGGCCAGCAGCAGCGGGTTGCCCTGGGCCGGGCCGTGATCCGCGAGCCCGCCGTGTTCCTGTTCGACGAGCCGTTCAGCAACCTCGACGCCGCCCTGCGGGTGAAGATGCGGGTCGAGGTCAAGGAGCTCCACCAGCGCCTGGGCATCACGTCCCTGTTCGTGACCCACGACCAGGAGGAGGCGCTGTCGCTGTCCGACCGGATCGCGATCATGCGCGACGGCCACGTGGAGCAGGTGGGCACGCCCGACGACGTGTATGCCCAGCCGCGGACCCGCTACGTCGCGCGGTTCATCGGCAGCCCCCAGATGGACATCTTCAGCGGCCGGCTCGAGCGGCGCGACGGCGGCGCGGCCTACGTCGTGGGCAGCGCGGCCTTCGAGATCCCCGCCGGGGCCGCTCCCGCGTATGACGGGGAGCTCGACATGGGCGTCCGGGCCGAGCACGTGCGGCTCAATGCGGGCGGCATCCCGATGCCCGTCCGCGTCGTCCAGCCGCTGGGCTCGATGACCTACGTCACGATCGGGTGGGACGAGGAGCTCCTCACCTCGCGGCTCCTGGGCATGGCCCACCTGCCGCCCGGCGAGGCGGTGACGGTCAGCCTCGACCCCGCCGGCCTGCTGTTCTTCGACCGCGCATCCGGCCGTCGCGTCCTGCCGGACGGCACGCTCGCCTGACCGTTCCTCCCCTACCCTTGCGGCAACGCCCGCGATCAACGCCCGGAGGCCTGCGATGACCGAGACCCTGATCCCCCAGATCGACGAGTCGAAGGCGGCCCTGGAGCGGCTGCGCCTGCGCACCCAGTCGTTCATCGACGGCGGCTTCCGGGACGCGATCAGCGGCCGGCGGTTCGTGACCGAGAACCCGGCCACGGGGCAGCCGATCGCGGAGGTGGCCGAGGGCGGCGCCGCGGACGTGGACGCGGCCGTGGCGGCGGCCCGGCAGGCGGCGGACGACGGGCGCTGGTCGCGCCGCTCCCCCGGTGACCGAAAGGCGATCCTCGTCCGCTGGGCGGACCTGATCGAAGACAACGCCCGCGAGCTCGGGCTGATCGAGACCATCGACGCCGGCAAGCCGATCACGGACACGGTCGGGCTGGACATGCCGGAGAGCGCCACCTGCATCCGCTGGCACGCCGAGGCCGCGGACAAGCTGTACGGCCAGGTGGCGCCCTCGCCCGAGGGCACCGTGGCCACCATCACGCGCGAGCCGTGCGGCGTCGTCGGGGCGGTGATCCCGTGGAACTACCCGGCGCAGATGGCGGCCTGGAAGCTGGGGCCGTCGCTGGCGACCGGCAACACGGTGGTCATCAAGCCGGCGTCCACGACCTCGCTCAGCCTGATCCGGATCGCCGAGCTGGGCTCCGAGGCCGGCCTCCCGGACGGCGTGCTCAACGTCGTCACCGGCCCCGGTGACGTGGTGGGAGAGGCGCTGGGACGCCACCCCGACGTGGACTGCCTCGCGTTCACGGGCTCGACGGAGGTGGGCCGCCGGTTCCTCAACTACGCCGCGGAGTCCAACCTCAAGCGCGTGCTGCTCGAGCTGGGCGGGAAGAGCCCGCAGGTCGTGTTCGGCGACGTGACGGACCTCGAGAGCGTCGCCGCCAACGTCGCGGTCGCGATCTTCTGGAACATGGGCGAGAACTGCAGCGCGGGCTCGCGCCTGATCGTCCACCGGTCGGTGAAGGACCGGCTCATCGAGGCGGTCAAGGCGGAGCTCGGGAACTGGCCGGTCGGTGACCCGCTGGACCCGGCCACGAAGATCGGCGCCCTGATCTCGCGCGGGCACATGGAGCGCGTCCTGCGCTACGTGCAGGTCGGACGCGACGAGGGCGCGCGGGTCGTCACGGGCGGCGAGCGGATCCTGGAGGAGACGGGCGGCTGGTTCGTCCCGCCCACGATCTTCGACGGCGTGCGCAACGACATGACGATCGCGCGCGAGGAGATCTTCGGGCCCGTGCTGTCGGTGATCGAGTTCGACACCGAGGCCGAGGCGGTCGCGATCGCGAACGACACCCCGTACGGCCTGGCCGCCAGCCTGTACACCGAGAACCTCAACGTCGCCCACCGGGTGGCGCGGGACCTGCGGGCCGGCGTGGTCGGCGTCAACGCCTACTCCGAGGGTGACATGACCACGCCGTTCGGCGGCTACAAGCTGTCCGGCTTCGGCGGCCACGACAAGTCCGTCCACGCCCACGACCAGTACACCGAGACCAAGACGATCTGGATCCAGCTCCGGTAGACCCGGCTCCGGAACGGTCGATCCCGTCCCGCGGAACGGCGATCGGCCGCATCTGGGCAAAGCTGGGTAGACCTCGGGGGCTACATTGACAGTGTCTCCCCCGAGACCCAGAGACGCCTGACCTTCCCCCCGGGTCAGGCGTCTCTTGTCCGTCAGGGCCTCGCGCCCCAGACTGGAGATCGCCGATGCCTGACGCCTACGTCCACGCCCTCGCGCTGGGGCTAGATCCCGCCTGGCGCCGCCTGCCAGACGAGGCGCGCCGCGAGACCGCCGCCCAGTTCGCCGCCGCGGTCGCGACCGACGACCCGATCCGCACCGAGACCTACTCGCTGATCGGCATCAAGGCCGGCATCGACCTCCTGGTGTGGCGGCTGGCGCCCTCGCTCGACGATCTCGAGATGGCCGCCGCGCGGGCCCTGCGGAGCGGGCTCGGGCGGTGGCTGACGGTCCGCCAGAGCTTCGTCGGGCTGATCCGCGAGTCGCAGTACGTCGCGAAGCCCACGAGCCAGGAGCAGTCCCTGTTCGAGGGCGAGCGCTCGCGGTACCTGATCGTCTACCCGTTCACGAAGGCGACCGACTGGTACCTGGCCTCGAAGGAGGTCCGCCAGGGGTCGATGAACGAGCACATGAAGGTGGGCCGCGCCTATCCACAGGTCCGCCAGCTGCTCGCCTACTCGTTCGG
>CAYJOH010000036.1:0-1361 GCA_964371685.1 uncultured Anaerolineaceae bacterium | reverse complement strand
GTACCCGTACCCGTTCCTCGACCCCGCCAACGGCGGCTACCCGACGGTCGCGCTGTACGTGGTCGCGATCCTCGCCTTCGGGATCGCGCTGTGCGCCATCCTCGCCGCCGTGAGCAGGATGCTCGGCGCGCGGCGCCCGGCCCTTGCCTGACCCCTCGCCCGGCGCGCTTGCGGGACCGGCCGACGCCGCCCACACTCGCGCTGAGCAAGCGCAGGTCGAGGAGGACGCATGACGGGCAGCCTGATCGACGTCGTGCCGCAGCCGCGGATCGACACCCTGGTGACCGATGCCGCGACGGGGCTGCAGCGGCGGCGGACCGAGTACACGGGCACGGTCTGGTTCGGCGGGCGGCCGCAGGTCACGAGCTACGGCACGATCACCCGCACGGCCTTCGCGAGCATCGAGAGCCCGTTCTTCCTGCCCGACAGCCTCCCCTACCGTCCGGACCCGCTCGAGGACGCGCGGATCGTGGTGTCGGTCGCGATCCAGGGCGCCGAGGACCGGGCGCACCAGATCCTCGACTACCGGGCGGGCCTGGTGCCGGATCCGCGGAACCCGGCCGTGTGCTGGATGCAGCTCCAGGTGATCGCGCGCTCGATGGTGCCGCTCGCCGTCAGCTACCGGGTGGACGCGCTGGTGGCGATGAACGCGATCCTGACCGAGGGCGGCGCCGGGTGACCAGCCTCGACTTCGGCCGCTTCGACGTCCTCACGTTCGACTGCTACGGCACCCTGATCGACTGGGAGGCCGGCATCCTCGCGGGGCTCCACGCGGTGCTGGATCCCCGCGGTGTCAGCGCCGACGACGAGGACCTCCTCGAGCGCTACGCCCGGCACGAGGCGGCGATCGAGGCCGGGCCGTACCTGCGCTACCGCGAGGTGCTCGCGCGCGCGCTCGCGGGCGTGTGCGCGGAGGTCGGGGTCGAGCCGCGCGCCGAGGAGCTCGCGGCGTTCGGCGGGTCGGTCGGCAGCTGGCCGGCGTTCCCGGACTCGGCGGCCGCGCTGTCGCGGCTCCACGAGCGGTTCAAGCTGGCGGTGATCACGAACTGCGACGACGACCTGTTCGCGGCCTCTGCGCGCCGCCTGGGCGTGGACTTCGACTTCGTGATCACGGCCCAGCAGGTCGGCGCCTACAAGCCCAGCCACCGCAACTTCGAGGTGGCGTTCGAGCGGATCGACCGGCCGCGGGACCGCATCCTGCACGTCGCCCAGAGCCTGTTCCACGACCACGTCCCGGCCCGGGAGCTGGGGCTGTCGTCGGTGTGGATCGACCGGCGACACGACCGTCCCGGCAGCGGCGCGACACCAGCCGCGACGGCCGCGCCGACGCTGGCCGTGCCGGACATGGCGACGTTCGCGGA
>CAYJOH010000035.1:1758-11483 GCA_964371685.1 uncultured Anaerolineaceae bacterium | reverse complement strand
GCTACACCGTCGCGAGATCCGGCGCCGCGTAGCCCTCCGTCTCGTCCTCGTAGCCGCCGTGGTAGCCGGCCGTGTCCGGGCGCCGGATCGCCGACTGGGCCACGATCCGGTCCCGCCGCAGCCCGCGGACGTCATCGAGCGTCGTCCAGCCCCGCTCCGCGTGGCGCTCGAGGAACGCGGCCAGCCCCTCGGTCAGGTTGCGGATCACGTTGGGCCCGATCGCGTGGTCGAGCATCGCGGCCGTCGCGACCTGGACCGTGCCGCAGCCCAGCAGGAAGTAGCTGAGGGCGTGCTCGAACGTCGAGATGCCGCCGATCCCAGAGAACTCGCGGTCGGGGAACGCCTGCGTCATCTGGGCCATCTTGGCCAGCGACAGCGGCAGGATCGCCGGGCCGCCCATGCCCCCTGACGAGACGAAGCCGTCCACGTTGACCTCGGGGTCCAGCGTGTCGGGGTCGAACGGCGGGATCGACGGGAAGGTGTTGGACGACACGATGGCGTCCGCGCCGCCGCGGAATGTGGCCTCCGCCTCCTCCACGATGTTGGCCGTCGCGGGCGTCAGCTTGACCCACACCGGTACCGTCGCCACGGCCTTGACCGCCTGGGTGGACACGGAGCACAGCACCGGGTCCTTGCCCACGTTGGCGCCCATGTCCACGCGGTCCATGTGGGGGCACGAGAAGTTGAGCTCGATCGCGTCCGCGCCGGCGTCCTGGACGCCCTCGACCAGGGTCTGCCAGTTCGCCAGCTCCTTGTCGTTGCCCGAGCCGGCCATGATCGAAGCGACCAGGATCCGGTCCGGCCAGGCGCGCTTGATCGAGGCGATCCTGGGCAGCCACCAGTCCATCGGCTTGTCCGAGATCAGCTCCCAGTTCCAGGACGCGACGAGGGTCGTGTCCGGGCGCTTGGCCATCGACACGCGCGAACCGCTGTTGTCGGCGCGGATGAACTTCGTCTTGGGACCGGCGACGTTGACCACGGGGTGGAGGCCGATGGTCTTGGTGACGACGCCGCCCCAGCCGGCGTCGTACGCGCGGAGGATGTTGCTCTCGGACTCGGTCGGGGGCGCCGACGCGAGCAGGAACGGGTTCTCGAAGCGCAGGCCCGTGAACACCGTGGACAGGTCGGCCACTGGGCTGATCCTCCTTGCGCAGCGCGGGATGCGGTGACGCTGCGGAAGGCCGCATGCTCCGGCCACGGGCCGGTAGGGGAACAGGGCCGGTTGTCACGTCCCGGAAGGGCAGTCCGTCCAGCCCGTCCAGCGGGCGCCCTCCGGACCTAGCGTCCCGTCCACGCGACGCCCAGCATCGGATGATCGCGGCGCGGCCGTGCGGTTGTCCGTGCGCTCCCGCGTCCACCTGCGTCCCGCCAAGGGGAAGCACCAGGAGGCAACTGTGACCACGGAGATCCGCCCGGTGGCCGAGGCGACCCCGCCCGCGCCGCTCCCGATCCTGTCCCACTGGATCGGCGGCCGGCCGGTCGAGGTCCAGCCCGAGAACACCGGGCCCGTCTACAACCCCGCGACGGGCGAGGTGATTGCGCGCGTGCCGCGTGGCGGCAAGGACGAGGTCGACAAGGCCGTCGCCGCCGCGAAGGCTGCCTTCCCGGCCTGGCGCGACACGCCGCTCATCGCCCGCAGCCAGGTGTTCTTCGCGTTCCGCGAGCTCGCCTGGAAGCACCGCGAGGAGCTGGCCGCGCTCATCACCCGCGACCACGGCAAGACCTTCGCCGACGCCCTGGTCGGCGTCACCCGCGGCATCGAGACCGTGGAGTACGCGTGCGGCCTGCCGGTCCACCTCGCGGGCATGAACACGCCCAATGTGTCCAGGGGCGTCGATGCGGTCACCCTCCGCCAGCCGCTCGGTGTCACCGCGGCCATCACGCCCTTCAACTTCCCGGTGATGGTCCCGATGTGGATCCTGCCGATCGCGCTCGCGTGCGGCAACACCATGATCCTCAAGCCCAGCAGCCACACCCCGGGCGCCACCCAGCTCCAGGCTGAGCTGTGGCACGAGGCCGGGCTGCCGGCCGGCGTGCTCAACGTCGTGTACGGCGGCCGTGATGCCGTCACCGCCCTCGTCGAGCACCCCGACATCGAGGCCATCCAGTTCGTGGGCTCGACCAAGGTCGGGCGGTACGTCTACGAAGAGGGCACGAAGCGCGGCAAGCGCGTCGGGGCGTTCACCAGCGCCAAGAACATGATGGTCGTGCTCCCGGATACGGACCTCGACCTCGCGGCGGACTCCGCCGTCGCGTCGGGCTTCGGCTCGGCCGGCGAGCGGTGCATGGCCCAGACGCTGATGGTCGCCGTCGGCGGGGTCGCCGACAAGCTGCGCCCCATGATCCTGGAGCGGATCGCGAAGCTCAAGGTTGGCCCAGGCATGGAGCCCGGCGTCGACATGGGCCCGATCTACACCCGCGAGCACCGCGAGTCGATCATCAAGTGGATCGACCGAGGCGAGGAGGAGGGCGCCGAGCTCGTCGTTGACGGGCGCCCGTTCGTCCACCCGGAGAACCCGGACGGCTTCTTCCTCGGCGTGTCCCTGTTCGACCACGTCACGCCCGACATGGACATCTACAACGAGGAGATCTTCGGCCCGGTCTTCGGCATCGTGCGGGTGGACACCTACGACGAGGCCATCAAGCTCGTCAACAGCCACAAGTACGCCAACGGGACGGCGATCTTCACGACCGACGGCGGCGCCGCGCGGCGCTACCAGCTCGAGGTCGAGGTGCCGATGGTCGGCGTCAACGTGCCGATCCCGGTGCCGGCCGGCTACATGTCGTTCGGCGGCGCCAAGGAGTCCGCCCTCGGTGACCAGCCGATGCGCGGCGAGGACGGCCTGCGGTTCTTCACCCGCGTCAAGGAGGTCACCATCCGCTGGCCGGAGCCCGGCAAGCGGCCCGGCGCCCTCAGCCTCGTGTTCCCCGACAACCGGTAGCAGCTCCGCGCCTCCGCGGGCGCGCATCGAACGCAGGGGACGGGTGGGCGTAGGGCCCCCCGGCTTACGTTTACCGGGAACGCGCAGCCGGCCCCGCGCCGGGCGGTAGGATGGCGCCGTGCAGCGCACGGAGATGATGAACGCGTCGCCGATCCGGCCCGCGTCGCTGGTGGTGGCGGCCAGCGACGGGCCGGGGACGTGACGCGGCGCCTCCCACCGTTCCTCGAGGGAGCCATCCACCCGTCGGCCCCGCGCTCGGCCGGCGCCCGGCGCGCGACCCCCGCGCGGCCTGCGAGCCGGGACCGCTGACATGGAGGCCTGGATCGCGGCCGCCGTCTTCGTCGCCGCCTACGTCCTGATCGCGCTCGACCGCGCCGACCGGACGCTCATCGCCCTGCTGGCCGGCTTCGGCGTCGTGGCCCTGGGGGTGGTCGGCGAGCACGAGGCGTTCGCGGCCATCGACCTCAACGTCATCTTCCTGCTGGCCGGGATGATGGTCATCGCCTCGGTGCTCGGGCGGACGGGGTTGTTCGAGTGGCTGGCGATCCGGTCCGTCATCCTGTCGCGCAACGAGCCCTTCCGGCTGTTGATCATGCTGGCGCTGGTGACCGCCGTCCTGTCCGCGTTCCTGGACAACGTGACGACGGTCGTCCTGACCACGCCGATCACGCTGTCCATCGCCCGGCGGCTCGGCGTGTCGCCGATGCCGTACCTGATCTCGCAGATCTTCGCCGCCAACATCGGGGGCACCGCGACGCTGATCGGCGACCCGCCCAACATCCTCATCGGCTCGGCCGCGGGCCTCGACTTCGGCGCGTTCCTGGTCAACCTCGCGCCGGTGGTCGTGGTGATCTTCGTCGCCTTCGTCGTCCTGATGCGGTTCACGTTCCGCGACGCCCTCCAGGTCCCGGATGCACAGCGCGAGGCGGCGCTGGAGCGCGTGGAGCACGTCTCGATCACGGACCGGCGGCTGCTGGCGATCGGTCTCGTGGTCACGGGGCTGACGATGGCCGGGTTCCTGGTCCACGGCGCGCTCGGCCTCGAGCCCGGCACGATCGCGATCCTGGGGGCCACCGTGCTGATGCTGGCCGCCGACCTCGACTCCCACGAGACGCTGCGCGAGGTGGAGTGGTCCACGCTGTTCTTCTTCATCGGGCTGTTCGTGCTGGTGGAGGCCGTGGTCCAGGTCGGCATCGTCGGCGGCATCGCCGACTGGCTGGCCGAGCGGTCGGGCGGCAACGCCGGCGTCGCCAGCATCGGGCTGATGTGGTTCTCCGCCCTGGCCTCGGCGGTGATCGACAACATCCCCTACACGGCGACGGCGATCCCGGTCGTGGAGCGGCTGATCGAGAGCGGGCTGCCGGCCGAGCCCCTGTGGTGGTCGCTGGCGCTGGGCGCCTGTCTGGGCGGCAACCTCACGATCGTGGGCGCCTCGGCCAACGTCGTGGTCGCCAACCGCGCCGCCCGCGTCGGCTACCGGATCCGGTTCGCGGAGTTCCTCCGCTACGGCGCGGCGGTCGTGGTCGTGTCGCTCCTGATCTCGACCGTCTACGTCTGGGTTCGCTACCTCCTGTAGCGCCGGCCCGCCTCAGTCGATGGTGTCGGTGGTCTCTGCCGCGCGCCCCTCGTGGCGCTCCAGGGCCTCGCCCGCGACCAGCGCCGCGGCCCCCCCGATGAGGCCGCCCGCGGCGGCACCGATCGGTCCCGCAACGGCGGTGCCGACGATGAGCCCGGCCATCGCCCCGGCACCGACCTCGACGGCCTCGAAGCCGCGGTCCTCCACGGGGCGGCCGGCGACCAGGCCGTCCTCGATGAACGCCTCGCGCAGCGGCACCTCGTCCAGCGCGGGCTCGACAGGCGTGAGCGTCTCCGTCATGGCCGCTCCTTTCGCCCCGATCCAACACCCTCGGCGACTGCCCGCGCGAGTGCCGAACGGCGCTCCGGTGGGCGTCCGATCCGCCGCAATCGCCGGTCGCCGGGCGCGGCCGCGATAGGCTGGACCGGCACGTCACCCACCCGCGTCCCGAGGAGGCATCGATGGAGTACCGGAGGCTCGGCCGTACCGGCCGGGACGTCAGCGTCATCGGGTTCGGGGCGTGGGCGATCGGCGGCGACTGGGGGACCGTGGACGACGCCGCCAGCCTGCGGGCGCTCCATGCCGCCGCGGACGCGGGCGTGACGCTGTTCGACACCGCGGACGTGTACGGCGGCGGCCACAGCGAGCGGCTGATCGGGCGGTTCCTGCGCGAGCGGGCCGGGGAGTCGCTGTTCGTCGCCACCAAGATGGGGCGCGGCGTGCCCCTGGACCCGGCCAGCTATACGCCGGAGGCCTTCCGGGACTGGGTGAACCGGAGCCGCGAGCGCCTGGGCATGGACCGCCTCGACCTCGTCCAGCTCCACTGCCTGCCCACGTCGACGTACTACCGGCCGGAGCTGTTCGCCGCCCTCGACGACCTGGTCGCCGACGGGTCGATCGCCGCCTATGGCGTCAGCGTGGAGAAGGTGGAGGAGGGGCTCAAGGCGATCGAGTTCCCGGGCCTCGCCACCGTGCAGATCATCTTCAACGCCTTCCGCCAGCGGCCGGCGGAGCGGTTCCTCGCCGCGGCCGCCCGGCGCGACGTGGGCGTGCTCGCGCGGGTGCCCCTGGCGTCCGGCCTGCTGACCGGGCGGCTGACCCGCGAGACGGCCTTCGAGCCCACGGACCACCGCCTGTTCAACCGCCACGGCGAGTCGTTCGACATGGGCGAGACGTTCTCGGGCGTGGACTACGAGACGGGCCTGGCGGTCGTCGAGGAGCTGCGGGCGCTGGTCCCGGAGGGCGCCACGATGGCGCAGCTCGCCCTGCGCTGGATCCTGATGCACGACGGCGTCACGGCGACGATCCCGGGCGCGAAGACGCCCGAGCAGGCGCGGGCGAACGCCGCGGCCGCGGACCTCGCGCCGCTCCCCCAGGCGACGATGGACCGGATCGCGGAGTTGTACGCGACCCGGATTCGCCCCCTCGTCCACCAGCGCTGGTAGCCGCCATGACCGCCACCTACCGCGTCCCGGGCGCCATCCTCGTCGAGCGCGAGCACCGCGTGCCGCTGGACCACGCCCGCCCCGACGGCCCGGCGATCACCGTGTTCACTCGCGAGGTCGCCGACCCCGACGGCGTCGACCGCCCCTACCTCGTGTTCCTGCAGGGCGGCCCCGGGTTCGAGGCGACCCGTCCCACCAGCCCGCCGTCCGGCTGGATGAAGCGCGCGCTGCACGACTACCGGGTGCTGCTGCTGGACCAGCGCGGGACCGGCCGGTCCACGCCCGTGGGGCCGCTCATCCCCGGCCAGACCGCGGCGGACCAGGCGGCGTACCTCGCGAACTTCCGCGCCGACGCGATCGTCCGCGACGCGGAGTGGATCCGCGGTGAGCTGGGCGTCGAGCGCTGGAGCGTGCTGGGCCAGAGCTTCGGCGGCTTCACCGCGCTGACCTACCTGTCGATCGCCCCGGAGGGGCTGCGCGAGGCGTTGATCACCGGCGGCCTGGCGCCCATCGGCCGCCCGGTGGACGACGTCTACGCGGCCACCTGGCGCCGGGTCATCGCCGCCAATCGCCGCTACCTCGAGCGCTACCCGGACGACGGCGCGCGGGTGCGCGAGATCCACCGCCGCCTGGCCGCCGAGGACGTCCGCCTGCCGTCCGGCGACCGGCTCACCGTCCGCCGCTTCCGGCAGCTGGGCCTGTGGCTGGGCGACAGCGCGGGCTTCGAGCACCTCCACCACGTGCTGGAGCTGCCGTTCGGGTCGCCCGCGTTCCTCCACGACGTCGAGGGCGGCGTCCGGTTCGCGCGCAACCCGATCTACGCGACGCTCCACGAATCGTCGTACGCGGACGGCGGCGCCACCCGCTGGTCGGCCGCGCGCCTGCTGCCCGACGAGATCGAGGGCTCCGAGGCGTTCACGGCCGAGCACGTGTTCCCGTGGATGTTCGAGGACTACGGGGCGCTGCGGGCCCACCGCGACGCGGCCGGGCTGCTGGCGGAGCACCCCTGGCCGCGGCTGTACGACGCGGACCGGCTGGCCCATAACGAGGTCCCGGTCGCCGCCACGATCTACGCGGACGACCTGTACGTGGAGCGTGCCTTCGCGGAGGAGACCGCGGCGGCCGTCCGCGGGCTGCGGGCGTGGGTGACCAGCGAGTACGCGCACAACGGGCTGCGGGCGGACGGCGAGCGCGTGCTCGGCCGGCTGATCGACCTCGTGCGCGGGCGCGCGTAGCCGTGCCGGGGGACGTCGGCGCGCCGGGTGATCGGGCGGCCGTCGGGACCGACATCCGGCTGCTGTTCGCGACCCGGATCCTGCGCCTGTTCGGGTACGGGTTCCTCGCCGTCGTCCTCGTCCTCTACCTGGCGGAGATCGGCTTGTCCGGCGCCGAGGTTGGGCTGCTGCTCGGTCTCACGCTGCTCGGCGACGCCGCGGTGTCGCTGTGGCTGACCACGCACGCGGACCGGCTCGGCCGGCGGCGGGTCCTGGTGGCCGGCGCGGGGCTGATGCTGGGTGCCGGCCTGGCGTTCGTCGCGACCCCCGTGTTCGCCGTGCTCGTGGTGGCGGCCACGATCGGGGTGCTCAGCCCGAGCGGCAACGAGGTGGGGCCGTTCCTGGCTGTCGAACAGGCGTCGCTGGCCCAGCTCGTGCCCGACCGGCGCCGGACGGGGCTGTTCGCCTGGTACCAGCTGGCGGGCTCGTTCGCGACGGCGGCGGGGACGCTGGCGGGCGGGGTGCTGTCGCAGGTTGCGATCGACGGCGGCGCGGGCCGGGCGGACGCGTACCGCCTGGTCATCGTGGGCTATGCGCTCGTGGGCCTCGCCCTGGCGGCGCTGTTCACGCGGGTCTCGCCGGCGGTCGAGGTGCCGCCGGCGGCCGTGATCGACGAGACGGTCCGCGGCCGGCTGGGCCTCCACCGGTCGCGGGGCGTCGTCCTGCGCCTGTCGGCGCTGTTCGCGCTCGATGCCTTCGCCGGGGGCTTCGCGATCCAGTCGTTCATCGCCTTCTGGTTCCACCGGCGGTACGGCGTGGACCCGGCCGCCCTGGGCCTGCTGCTGTCCGGGGCCAACCTCCTGGCCGGGCTGTCCGCGCTGGCGGCCGGGCGGCTGGCAGCGCGGTTCGGCCTGGTGCGCACGATGGTGTTCACCCACCTCCCGTCCAACGTGCTGCTGATGCTGGTGCCGCTGATGCCCACCCTGCCGCTGGCCGCCGGCGTCCTGCTCGCCCGGTTCGCGATCAGCCAGATGGACGTGCCCACGCGCCAGTCGTACACGATGGCGATCGTGGCGGCGGACGAGCGCTCGGCGGCGGCCGGCGTGACGGGCATCGCGCGCAGCCTGGGCGTGGCCGCGGCGCCGCTGATCGCCGGCCCCCTGTTCGCCAGCGCCACGCTGGCCAGCGTGCCGTTCCTGGTCTCGGGCGGGCTCAAGGTCGTGTACGACCTGCTGCTGTACCGCTCGTTCGTGTCGCTGCGGCCGCCGGAGGAGCGGGTCGGGTAGCGGGGCGCCGGAGACCGCTTGGCGCCGATGGGATACTCCGCCGGTGAGCGGCTGCTGCGGGGGCGGGACCGGCATCCCGTCCTGTGAGCGGGTCTTCGACGACCGGACGGCGTCGGCCGACCTCCGGCGTCTCCGGCGGGACGGACCGCCGTGGGCGACGCGGGCGCTGATCGATGCCCTGGCCGACGGGCTGCCGCTCGACGCCACGACGGTCGTGGACATCGGGGCGGGCGTCGGCGCCGTCCATCTCGCGCTGCTCGAGCGTGGGGCGCGCGCGGCCGTCGACGTGGACGGCTCGACCGCGTACATCGCGGCCGCGCGATCCGAGGCCGAGCGCCGCGGGCTCGCAGGCCGCGTCACCCACGTCCTGGGCGACGCGACCACCGCGAGTGGCGAGCTGGAGCCCGGCGACCTCGTCGCGCTCGACCGGGTGGTGTGCTGCTACGGCGACGTCGCGGCGCTGATGCGGGCGGCGGCCGCCGTCGCCACGCGCCGGGTGGGCCTCGTCTATCCGCGCGACACGTGGTGGATGCGCGCCGCCGCCGCCATCGCCAACCCGGTGATGTTCCGGCGCTCCTCCGGCTACCGGATGCACGTCCACCGCGAGGCCGACGTCACGGCGCCGCTGCGGGCGGCCGGCTTCCGCCGGCGGTCGACGCGCGACGGCCGGGTGTGGCGCGTCGAGACCTGGGAGCGGATCAGCCCGGCGGGCGCGTCGGCGACGGCACCGGTTCCGGCGACGGCACGGGATCCGGCGACGAGGCCGGGGACTCGAACAGGTAGCTGAACTCCGGCCCGTTGTGGCAGATCCAGCAGTTGTCGCGCCCCTGCATCGACTCCGGCAGCGGCGCGTGCTCGTCCACGCCGTGGCACGACGTACATGCCTGGGTGCCGCCCATGTGCTCCGGGCGCAGCGGTGCCTGGCTCGTGATGCTGCCGTCGACCGGCGCCCGGTGGCACACGAGGCACTCGTCCTTGTGCAGGCCGGTGTGACCCGGCGCCGTCTGCACCAGGCGGTCGTTGGCGTGGCAGGCGGTGCAGTCGCGCCAGCCCCACAGCGGGTGGGCGAGGTCCGGGATCTCGCGGGTGCCCACGGTGCCCGCCGTCGTCACGTGGCAGGCGGCGCAGTCGGAGCCGGGCGGCATCGCGATCCCGATCGGCGACATCGCGGAGCCGGGCGAGGCCGCCGGCGATGGCGAGGACGACGGGGTGGGCGATGGCGCGCCGGCCAGGAACGCCGGCAGCCCGCCGAGATCCGGCAG
>CAYJOH010000035.1:0-1658 GCA_964371685.1 uncultured Anaerolineaceae bacterium | reverse complement strand
GGCGTCGTGCGCGCCCCGGAGCCACGGCCAGGGGAAGAACGTGTGGATGTCGGCCTCCTCGAGGTCGAGGTACCGCTCCGCGAGCGTGTACACGAACGCGAGGAATGCCGCGGCGCCGACGATGATCGTGACCTCGACCAGGGACGGGACGTACGAGGCGTAGGGATAGGACACCGTGCCCGCCGCCGTCGTGATCGGGCTGATCTGGCCCGCCATGACGAACAGCGTGCGGTCCAGGAGCACCCCGGCGAGCGCCAGCACGGACGCGGCGGCCAGGCCGCCGGGGGTCCGGGTCATGGGCAGGGCGACCAGCGCCATCGGCACGACGAGGCCCAGCACCACCCGCCCGGCCCAGAACGGGATCGCGAGCGGCCCGGCCACCAGCGCCTCGGTGGCCTCGCGCAGCCCGTACGTGGTCCCGCCGAGCCCCACCAGCACCTGGCGCGCCAGGAGCACCGACACGAGGACGAGGGCGACCGACACCAGCAGCCGGATCGACGGGATGCCCAACCGGCGGGCCCGCGCCAGGTCCTGGAGCTCGAACCGGTGGACGGCGTAGAACACGATGCCCAGCAGCGAGGTCCCGGCCAGGAACGCCGAGGCGACCATCATGATCACCGTGAACGGCCCGGACCAGAACGGCCTGGCGGCCAGGATGCCGAACACGGCACCCAGCGTCGCGGGCGCCAGGATCGCCACGCACGACGCCACGGTGCAGGCCCACTGGTGGATCCTGGGGTGGTCCGTGAACATGCTCCAGACCTCGACCAGGAGCACGACCAGGTACGTGCCGTAGAACACGCCCATCCACCACATCGGCGACGAGGGCGCCGGGACGAGGACGGCGCCGAAGACCATTCGGACGGGGTAGTGCAGCTCGAGCGCGATGACCCCGAACGCGGTCGTGAGGCTGAGCACGGCCAGGATCGCGTGCCGCTTCTCGAGCGGCCGGAAGCGCTCGATCCCGAACACGGTGCCCAGCGACGAGGCCAGGCACAGCCCGCTGGTCATGACGGCGAAGAACACGTAGCCGACGATCAGCAGCCCCCACTCGAAGCTGGCGGAGGTCCCGGTGACCTCCCAGCCCGGCGGCAGCGCGATGAGCGCGGCGATCGCCCCCACCGCCATCAGGCCGAGCAGCAGCCCGAACCACAGCCGGAGGCCCATCGACATGCTCCGGACCTCGCGCACGAGGGCCGTGCCCGCGGCACGCGGCGTGATCGGCAGCACGTGCCCGTTGAAGACCAGGGACCGGGCGGTCGCCTGCATGGATCAGGCCTCCTCGACCGATGGACCGAGGTACAGCACGCGGGGGCGGGTGCCGAACTCGGGGTGGAGCATCTTCGGGTTGCGCTCGCGGACGAGCGTCGCGATCTCGCTGTCCGGCTCGTTCGCGTCGCCGAAGCGCCGCGCGCCGACCGGGCAGACCTCGACGCAGGCGGGCTTCGCGCCGCGGCTGATGCGGTGGTAGCACCAGGTGCACTTGTCGGCGATGCCCGGCGTGTCGTTGGGGGCATGCTCGCCGGCCGGCGTCAGGTACCGGGCGCCGTAGGGGCAGGCCACGACGCAGTAGCCACAGCCGATGCACCGTCGCGCGTCGACGAGGATCACGCCGTCCTCGGTGCGGTACGTCGCCCCGACCGGGCACACCGAGGTGC
>CAYJOH010000034.1:9226-11634 GCA_964371685.1 uncultured Anaerolineaceae bacterium | reverse complement strand
CGCTCTGGGCGAGGCCGAGGACGTCGCCCTCGCGGCGCAGCTCGAAGTCCTTCTCCGCCAGCACGAAGCCGTCGGTCGTGGACGCGACGGCCTTGAGGCGCTCGTGCTCGGTGGTGCCCTCGGCGGCCTCGCTGACCAGGACGCAGAACGAGGCCGCGCTCCCCCGCCCCACCCGGCCGCGCAGCTGGTGGAGCTGGGCGAGGCCGAACCGCTCCGCGCCCTCGACGATCATCAGCGTCGCCTCTGGCACGTCCACGCCCACCTCGACGACGGTGGTGCCCACCAGCACGTCCAGCTCGCCGTCCCGGAAGCGTGCCATCTCGGCGTCCCGGTCCGCCGCCTTGAGCCTTCCGTGGACGAGACCCACCCGCAGCGGCGCCAGCAGCCCGGTCAGCCGCTCGAACTCGGCCTCGGCCGCGGCCGCCCACGCCGTCTCGACGTCCTCGTCGGGCAGCTCGTCGTCGCCGAGGTAGCCGGCGGCCGCGTCCTCGTCCACGGAGGCGGGCGCCTTCGGCCCGATCCGCGGCACCACGACGAACGCGCGCCTGCCGGCGGCGGCCTCGCTGCGCACCAGGCTCCACGTCCGCTCGAGATTGTCAGGCCGCCGGATCCCGGTCCCGATCGCGATCCGCCCCTCCGGCGCCGAGTGGATCGTGGACACGTCGAGGTCGGCGTACAGGACCTGCCCCAGCGTGCGCGGGATCGGCGTGGCGGTCATCAGCAGCACGTGCGGGGCGCCGCGGGTCGCCTTCGCCTCGAGGGCGCCTCGCTGCTCCACGCCGAACCGGTGCTGCTCATCCACGACGGCCAGGGCGAGGTCCGCGAACGCGACCTTCTCCTGGAGCAGCGCGTGCGTCCCGACCACGATCCCAGCCTGCCCCGACTCGATCGCCCCGACGGCCTTGCGCCGCGCGTCCCCGGTCAGCGAGCCGGTCAGCAGCGTGACCGGCAGCCCGAGGTCCTCGACCAGCGCCGCCACCGTCGCGAGGTGCTGGCGGGCGAGGAGGTCGGTCGGCGCCAGCAGCGCGCCCTGCCGCCCGGCCATCGCCGCCGCCGCCAGCGCCCAGGCCGCCACCGCGGTCTTGCCCGAGCCCACGTCGCCCTGGACCAGCCGGAGCATCGGCACCGGGCGGGCGAGGTCGGCGCGGATCTCGTCCAGCGCCGTGTCCTGGTCCGGCGTGAGCGCCACCTCGCGCTCCAGCTTGAGCGACAGCGCGGCGGCCAGCGCGTCGCGGATCCGGCGGTCCTCCGCCGGCGCCACGGGGAGTGGCACGGTCTTCGACCGGCCCCGGGACCGGCGCCGTGCGACCATCCCCAGCTGCAGCGCGAACAGCTCGTCGAACGCGAGCCGCCGCAGCGCGGCGTCGCGCTCCTCGAACGTGACCGGGTAGTGCGCGGCCTCGAGCGCCTCCGCGATCGGCGGCACGGCCTCGGCCCGGCCGATCGCCGGCGGCAGGTACTCCGGATAGGCATGGCCCGCCCGGTCGAGCGCCGTGCGCATCGCCGCACGCAGGCGGTTCGCGGTGAGGCCGCTGGTCAGCCGGTATACCGGCACGATCCGCCCGACATGGAGCAGGTTCGCGGCGTCGGCCGGCTGGAACTCCGGGCTCTCGAACACGATGTCGCCGTGCCGGTGCTTGATCCGCCCCGAGACGAGGAGCTGGTCGCCGGGCCGCACCCGCCGCTCGATGTAGCGGCGCCCGAACCAGGTCGCGCTGGCGAACCCGGTGCCGTCGGCGAGCTGCGCGGTCGTGACCTGGACCCGCCGGCGCCACGTCTGTTGCACCGAGATGTCCGTCACGGTCACCTGCGCGGACGCGACGGTGCCGTCGTCAAGGTCGCGGACGTCCGCCAGCGTCCGGAGCTCGCGCAGGTCGTCGTAGCGCCGTGGCAGGTGGAACAGCAGGTCGCGCACCGTCTCGAGGCCCATCCGGCGGGCTGGCCGGCGGAGCGAGGCGAGCTGCCCGATGCCCGACAGCCCGAGGTGCGTCCCGAGCAGCGTGACCGGGTCCGCCGGCACCGGGGCGGCGACCTTCGGACGGAGCGAGCGGCTGCCGCTCGCCGCGGCCGACCGCCGGCGCTCGCCGCCGCTCACTCGGCCGAGACGAGGTACCGGTAGTGCGGCTGGCCCCCGTGCACGATCTCCACGTCCACGCCCGGCGCGGCCTCGCGCACCCGGAGCGCCAGCGTCTCGGCCTCGTCCAGCGTCGCGTCCTCGCCGTAGTAGATCGTGAGCAGGCCGTACCCGGGTTCCAGCCGCCCGAGCCCGGTGAGCACGGCGCGCTGGGTGTCGTTGTCGGCGGCCAGCAGGCCGTCGTCGGGATCGAGCACGATCGTCTGGCCCTTCTTGACCTTGCGGCCGGACACGGTGGCGTCCCGGACCGCCTCGGTCACCTGCATCGTCTGGA
>CAYJOH010000034.1:0-9126 GCA_964371685.1 uncultured Anaerolineaceae bacterium | reverse complement strand
TTGCGGCCGGACACGGTGGCGTCCCGGACCGCCTCGGTCACCTGCATCGTCTGGACGGTGCGGCTGGCCTCCGTCATCGTTCCCGCGTTCTCCGCCGCCGAGCGGCGCGGGTCGAGCTCCAGGAGCGCCGCGATGCCCTCGGCGCAGTTGCGGGTGGGGACGACGTGGACCGGCACGTCCGTCATCGAGGCCACCTGGCGGGCCGCGAGCACCACGTTGGGGTTGTTGGGCAGGATCAGCAGCTCGTCCGCGGTGGTGGCGCGCACGGCGTCCAGCAGCTCGCCGGTGGACGGGTTGGCGGACTGGCCGCCCTTCACGACGCGGAACGCCCCGTACTCGCGGAACGGCGCCGCCATGTCCGTGAGCACGGCGGCGAGGCCGTCGGAGGGTGCCACGGCCACGACGCCGAGCGGCAGGCGTGTGACCGGGGACGGCACGTCCTCGGCGCCGGCCGGATGCCGGTCCCCGCGGCCATCGAGACCCGCGACCGCCGTGGACGCCGTCCCGGGACCGGCCGAGCTCGCGCCGCCGGCCTCGCCGACGGCCGCGGCGGCCTTCGCCTCGCGCACGTCGTGGGCCTGGCTGTCGAGGTTCTCGATCGTGATCCGCGACAGCATCCCGACCGACAGGCCGTACGCGATCACCGCGTCCGGCCGCTCGTTGTGGACGTGGACCTTGGCGAGGTGGCCGTCGCCGGCGACCAGCACCGAGTCGCCGATCGACTCCAGGTAGGCCTGGATCGCCGGCACGTCGAGCGCCTGGCCGGGGCGGGCGTGGACGAGGTACACGGTCTCGTAGCCGAAGGCGCCCTCCTCGGCGGCCGGGACGGTGGGGGCGGCAGGACGGGCCGCGACGCCGACGCCGGGGGCCGCGGGCATCCCTTCGCCCAGCGGGCGGCCGCGCGCGGCCTCGAGGGCGCCCTGGAACAGCCGGAACAGGCCCTGCCCGCCCGAGTCCACGACGTGCGCCTCGCGCAGGATCGGCAGCAGCGAGGGGGTCTTGGCGACGGCGCGCTCGGCGGCCTCGACCGTGGCGGCGAGCACCGTCTCGACGTTGTTGTCGCGCTCGGCCGCGGTGACGGCGGCGGCTGACGCCTCCCGGATGACGGTCAGGATCGTGCCCTCGACCGGCTTGGCGACGGCCTTGTAGGCGGTCTTGGTGCCGGCGTCGAGGGCGTGGGCGAGGTCGAGGCCGTTGAACCGCCGCTTGCCGGCCAGGCCGTGCGCCATGCCGGCCAGGATCTGGCTGGTGATCACGCCCGAGTTGCCGCGGGCACCCATCAGCGCCCCGAAGCTCGCGGCCTGCGCGACCCGTTCCGCGTCCGCCTGGGGCCCGGCCTTGTCGGCCTCCTCGAGGGCGGCCCGGACCGTGGCCAGCATGTTGGTGCCCGTGTCCCCATCCGGGACCGGGAACACGTTCAGCGAGTTGATCTCGTCGACGTTCGCCTCGAGGGCCGCCACGGCGCTCCGGAAGGCCGCCAGGAATCCGGCGCCGTCACAGGATCGGCGGGGCATCAGGCGACGTCCGAGCCGCTGTTCGCGAGGTCGGTGGTGCGGGGCTCGCCGTGCGCGGGCGGCTCCGCCGGCTGGGGGGCGATGCCGTGCTCGTGGCGGAGGTGGCCGATCCGGATCGTGACCCGATCGGGCTCGCGGCCGAGGGAGTGACCGAGCGCGTAGCGGACGGACGCCTCGACCTGGCGCGCAACCTCCGCGATCGGCAGTCCGTAGGCGACGGTCAGCGACAGGTCGACGGCGAGGGGATCGCCGATCTCGAGGTGGAGGCCCGGGTGCGCGAGGCCGAGGCGCTCCAGCAGGCGTCCGAGGGCGCCCCCGCCGGCGAACCCCGACACGCCGTACACGGAGAGCGTGGCGGTACGGACCAGGTCACGGATCGCCCGCTTCGTGGCGAGCGAGCGACCGGGGATCGGATCGGTCACGCGGGCGACGTCCTCCTCGCGGGCGCGAGTCCGGCCCGGCGGGCCGCGACGGGCGCTCCGTGCGGTCGGCCGGAGGCCGTGTGCTACGATACCACCCCGCTCGTGCCGGACTGCTCTGGCGCGCGCCCGTCTTCGCCCAATCCGAGGAACAAACCAGACCATGGCTCGCAGCTGCGCCATCTGCGGCAAGGTGTCGATGGGCGGCTTCAACCCCCAGTCGTCGGGGATGAACCGCGTCCGCGCCCACCGCCGCTACCAGCCGAACCTCCAGCTCACGACGCTCGTCAAGGCCAGGACGACCACCAAGGTGCTCGCCTGCACGCGCTGCCGCCGCACGCTGACCAAGGGCGCCCGCTAGCACCTCGCCCACGGGTCACTCGAGCCGGTCGCGACCGCCGCGGCCGGCTTCGTCGTGTCTGGCGGCGCGGCGGTCAGTGCAGCCTCGATCGCCGCGGCTTCGGACGGCCCCTCGCGTCCGTCCATCTCCGCCACCTCCGTGACGTGCCACGTTGCCCGCGGGCTCGCCGGGCACCGTCCGGCCCGGCCGTCAGCGCGTCAAGCGTCGGGCCGACCAGCGGAGTGTGCCTTCCACCGATGGGGCGCGTGGTAGCTCCGCATCTGGCCACCGGATCCATGCCACGGGGTCGGATGCGCGTGGCGATCACGCACGACCGGCGACCGGCTGATGGCCATCTACCGCTGGCACGCGTACTCGGCCAGTTCGAGATGGCCTACCACGCACCCCAGCGGTGAGTGACACGGACTGCCGGCCGCGGGCCCGGCTACCACGCAGGTCATCGTTACCTGGCCCACCGGATCGGAACCGGGCCGCGATACCACGCGCCTCATCGGTACATGGCCACCCTGGGAGTGCCGGGGCGGAGCGCAACGGCGGGCCGGACCGGAGCGCAACGGGGCACCGGGTGACGCAACGCACGCTCGCGGCGCGTTCGGCAGTCAGCGGTCCCCGGTGTCGAGCCAGATCGTGAATGGGCCGTCGTTCACGAGCTCGACGGCCATCTCCGCGCCGAACTCGCCCAGCCCCATCCGCACGCCCTGCGCCTCGACGCCGGCGGCGAACCGGCGCCACAGCGCCTCCGCGAGCTCCGGGGGCGCCGCGTCCGTGAACCCGGGCCGTCGCCCGCGTCGCGTGTCGGCGTACAGCGTGAACTGGCTCACGACCAGCGCCTCGCCGCCCACGTCGAGCAGCGAGCGATTGGTCCGTCCCTCGTCATCCTCGAACATCCGCAGCTCGCAGACCCGGCGCGCGAGCGCATCGGCCGTCGCCTCGTCGTCGCCGTGGCCGATCCCCAGCAGGATCACCATGCCCGCGCCGATGGACCCCACGACGGCGCCGCCGACCCGCACCTCCGCCCGGCTGACCCGCTGCAGGAGCGCCCGCACGGCCGCCCGTCAGCCCGCTCGCTCGAGCGTGGGCGTGCGCGCCGCGTCCGCGATGGCGCGGATCCGCGCCAGCTCGGCGGCCATGTCCGGCGCGCGGTACAGCGCCGACCCCGCCACGATGACGTCCGTCCCCTCGCGCCCGATCGCCTCGGCCGTGTCGCGCCGGCCGCCGCCGTCCACGTGGACCTCGCCGGCACCGGCGGGATCCAGCCACGCCCGGGCCGGGCCGAGCTTGGCCGCCGCCACGTCCGCCATGAACGCCTGGCCGCCGAAGCCGGGCTCGACCGTCATCACGAGCACGATGTCGAGCAGGTCGCGGTAGGGATCGAGCGCCGCCAGCGGCGTGCCGGGCTTGACGGACAGCCCGGCAGACCGGCCTGCCCCGCGGATCCGCACCAGGGCCGGCCGGACCTGGGCGGCGTCGACCTCCACGTGGAAGGTGATCGAGTCGCAGCCCGCGTCGAGAAACTGCTCGACCCAGCGCCCCGGCTCCGAGATCATCAGGTGGGCGTCGAACGGCAGGTCCGTGACCCGGCGCACGGCCTCGATCGTCTTCCAGCCGAACGTGATGTTGGGGACGAAGTGGCCGTCCATCACGTCGAGGTGGATCCAGTCGGCGCCGGCGGCGTCGGCGCGGCGGATCTCGTCAGCGAGGGCACCGAGGTCGCTGTCGAGGATGCTGGCGGCGATCAGCGCCCGCGGCGGGCGGCGGCTGGACAACGGTCAGCCCTCCCCCACCCCGGCCGGCACGGGCTCGTGGCTCCGTTCGCCGCGCAGGGCCGCCGCGCTCTCGGATACGAGCCGCTCGCGGCGACGCTGGACCACGATCGGCGTGGGCTGGCCGGCGTGCTCCGCGGCCAGCTGGCCGCACGCCGCGCCAATCTCCGTGCCGCGGTTGAACCGGATCGTGGTCTGGATGCCGGCCGCGCGGAGGCGCGCCGCGAAGCGCTCGACCGTGGGGATCGGCGTCCCGGTCCACGGCGTGTGGGCGACCTGGTTCATCGGGATCAGGTTGACGTGCGCGTGCTCGCCGTGGAGCAGGGCCGCCAGCGCGTCGGCGTCGAGGTCGGTGTCGTTGATGCCGTCGATCATCACGACCTCGTAGGTCACCCGGCGACCGGTCGCCTGCCCGTGCTCCCGGGCGGCCGCGACCACCTCCTCGACCGGCCAGCGCCGGTTGAGCGGCACCAGGACGTCCCGCAGCGCGTTCCTCGCCGCGTGGAGGCTGATCGCGAGCGTGAACTGCGGCCCGAGCGCCGTCAGCCGCCGGATCCCGGGCACCACGCCGGACGACGAGACCGTGATGTGACGAGCGCCGAGCCCGAACCGCCGCGGGTCGTTGAGTGCGGCGATCGCCTCCAGCACGCGATCGAGGTTGAGCAGCGGCTCGCCCATGCCCATGAACACGACGTTGGTCAGGTGCCTCCCGTCCTCCGCCAGCCGCCGCGCGGCGTGCCGCACCTGGTCGACGATCTCCGCCGTCTCGAGGTCCCGCTCCATGCCCAGCTCGCCCGTCGCGCAGAACGGGCAGCCCACGGCGCAGCCCGCCTGCGAGCTGATGCACAGCGTGTGTCGCTCGCGGGATCCGTCGCGGGCCGGGTAGTGCATCAGGACCGACTCGACCAGCAGCCCGTCCGATAGCCGGTGGAGCGCCTTCTCGGTCAGGCCGCCGTCCGTCAGCCGGACCTCGCTCTCGATGACGGTGTCGAACCGGAACGCCGCCTCGAGGTCGGCCCGCAGGGCCGCAGGGAGGGTCAGGATCTCCGCGAACGAGACATCGCGGCCACGCCACGCCGCGTCGAGGACCTGGCGCGCGCGGTAGGCCGCCTCGCCCCGGTCGGCGAACCAGGCGCTGAGCTCCTCGGGCGTGATCCCGCTGATGCCCGGCCGCTCGTCTCGCGGGCGCGTGGCGGAGGGAGCCGGCCGCAGCCCCTTGAACGGGACGACGACCGGGCGATCGTCGGTCATGCCGGCGATTCTGACACGGGTCGCTGGCTCGGCCGGGGCCGGCGACCGCGGAGCCAGTCGGCGCCCGACATCGCGCGCCGGCCCGGCGGCGTGACGGCCTCGAGCACGAGGCGGCCGTCCGCGGTCGCGAGCGCGGGCCGGTCTCCCTCGCGGACGAGCGTGCCCGGGACGTCGCCCGGCGCGGACGGCGCCACGCTCGCCGCGCTGACCACGACGCGCTCGCCGTCGAGCTCGAGGAACGTGCCGGGCCAGGGCAGGAATGCGCGGACCCGGCGCTCCAGCGCGGCGGCGGGCTCGCCCGCATCCAGGCGGCCGTCCTCGCGGCGGAGCGGCCTGGTGAGCGTCGCGCCCTCGGCCGCCTGGGGGACGGCGACCAACTCCCCACGGAGCCACGGCCCGAGCGACCGGTCGAGAAGGTCCGCGGCCAGCTCCGCGAGGCGCGACTCGAGGTCCGGTGCGCTCTCGTCCCCGGCCAGCGCGACCGCCGCCTGCGCCACGATCGGGCCCGTGTCCAACCCCTCGTCCATCCGCATCAGGGTCACCGCCGTGGACGGGTCGCCGGCCAGGATCGTGGCCGGGATCGGCGAGGCGCCGCGCCACCGGGGCAGCGCCGACGGGTGGAGGTTGAGGGCCCCGTGCGGCAGGCCGAGCAGCGGCGCCGGGACGATCTGGCCGTAGTCGGCGAGCACGGCGAGCTCCGGGCGCAGCGCGAGCACGGCGGCGACGGCCTCCGGCGCCCGGAGCCGGGCGGGCGTAAGCACGGACCGGAGACCCAGCCCGGCGGCCAGCGACCCGATCGGCGTGGACGTCGGCACCTGGCGCCGCCCGACCGGGCGGGGCGGCGCGGTGACGATCCCCACGAGCTCGATGTCGGGGTGGGCGGCCAAGCGCCGGAGGGCCGGCGCGCCGAACGCACCGCTGCCCAGGAAGACGGTCCGGGCGCGCCTTCCGGCCGGCCCCACGAGGACCGAGGCCGCGCTCCGGAGGCCATCGGTCCGAGGATTCACGCGAGCGCGCTCGTCGCCCCGCGGATCTCGGCGTCCTGCTCCTCGTCCTCGCCCTGTCCCACGGCGATCAGCTCGTCCATCGAGTCCAGGTAGTCGATATACAGCTTGCCGTCGAGGTGATCCAGTTCGTGCTGGAGCGCGCGCCCGAGGAGCCCCGAGCCCGACACCTTGACCTTCTTGCCGACCCGGTTCTGGGCGACCACCCAGACCCTCTCCTTGCGCGTCACGTAGGCGACGTAGCCCGGGATCGAGAGGCAGCCCTCAAGGTCGCGGTCCTCGCCGTCGGAGCGCACGATCCGGGGATTGACCAGCTCGTGCAGCCGGTTCTCGACCTCGATCACGCAAGCACGCAGCGGCTCGCCCAGCTGCGGCGCGGCGAGGCCGACGCCCGGGGCGGCGCGCATCGTCGCCGCCAGGTCGTCGAGGAGCTCGTGGAGGACCTTGCCGAAGCTGTCCACGGTCTCCCCCCGGAGGCGGAGGCGCGGGTCGCCGAGGAGCACGATGGGTCGAACGGTCATGAGCGGAGTATACGGAACAGCCGCCCGGGCTCCGTGCGGGCCGGGCGGTCGTCCCGATCGGGTCGACGTCAGGCGCCGGTGGCCTCGTCGACCACCGTGTCGGCGGCCTCGGCGACGTCCTCGGCCGCCGTCTCCACCGCATCGGCTGCCGCCTCGGGGGCGTGCCCGTCGCCCTGCGTCGCACGCAGCTCGGCGGCGACGGACTGGGCGCGCTCGGCGAAGCGCTGGCCGTAGTCGGTCGTGACCTCCGCCGCCTTCTGGGCGATGGGACCGGCCTTCACGGCGGCGACGGCGGCGAGCTCGGCGGCCTTGGCACCCACCTGCCGGGCCACGGGCGCGGCCTGGGTGGCGATGTCCTGGATCATCGACTCCAGCTGCGTCAGCCACTCGCGCGCCCGCGCGTTGGCGGCGCCCTCGCCGCCCGGCTGTGCGGCATCGGGGATCGGCTCGTCGGCGAGCGACTCGCCGGAGGGCGGGGTCGTGTCGAAGTCCTTCGGCTCGGTCATGGGTGGCTCCTTCCGCGTCACGCGACGACTGTTCGTTCCCTGTCATTGTCGCCACGGCGTCGAATCCTGCACGTGCCGGTGGTCCCCCCGAGGCCGCCGATCGCGCCTACAGCAGGCTCTCGGGATCGACGTCCACGGACCACGGGGCCCCCGGCGGCGGGTCCAGCAGCGAGACCGGGTCCGACCCACGGAGGACGAGGTGATACCGCCACCGCTCGCCCCGCCGCGCCACGTACGCCGGCGCCGGGCCGGCGACCACGATCCCCGTCCCCGCCTCGCGCGCCCGCGCCCGCAGGCGCTCGCTCATGGCCAGCCCCTCGCGTTCGGCGGCGTCGCGGTCCGGCAGGGCCACGGTGAGCTTGACCAGGCGGCCGAAGGGCGGCGACCCGAACCGCTCGCGGAGCGCGAGCTCCTCGTCGTAGAACTGCGTGGCGTCGCCCTCCACGACGGCCCGAATGGCGCGGTGGTCCGGGCGGTAGGTCTGGATGAGCGCGATGCCCGGCCGTCCGCCACGCCCCGCCCGGCCCACGGCCTGCGCGAGGAGCTGGTACGTCCGCTCCGCCGCGCGCTCGTCGGGCAGGTTGAGCGCGACGTCCGCGGACACCACGCCGACCAGCGTCACCTCCGGGACGTCCAGGCCCTTGGCGACGAGGCTCGTCCCGACCAGGACGTCCATGCGCCCGTCGGCGAACGCGTCGAGCACGCGGTCCGCGGCGCCGCGGCGCTCCACGACGTCGCGGTCCAGCCGGCCGACCCGCAGCCGCGGGAACCGGTCGCGCACCTCGCGCTCCACCCGCTCCGTGCCGCCGCCCAGGTAGCGGATCCGGGGCGACCCGCAGGCCGGGCAGCGCGTCGCGGGCGGCCATGCGCGGCCGCAGTGGTGACAGCGGAGCGTGGTGCCGGCCTGGTGATACACGAGCGGGCGGTCGCAATCCGGGCAGGCCTGCACGTGGCCACAGTCCCGGCACAGCACCACCGACGCCGTCCCCCGCCGGTTGATGACCAGGATCGCCCGGTCACCGGCGCGCGTGTCCAGGGCGCCGAGCGCACCCGCCAGCGCGTCCGAGAGCAGGCCGCGGTTGCCGGCCGCCAGCTCCGCGCGCATGTCCACCGCGGCCACGCGCGGCTCGGTCCCGGCCGGCCGGGTCGGCAGCGCCGCGCGGCGGTAGCGGCCGGCCCGCGCGTGACCCACGCTCTCCACGGACGGCGTGGCGCTGCCCAGCACCACCGCCGCGCCGGCGATCGCCGCCAGATCGAGCGCGGCATCGCGGGCCTGGAAGCGCGGCGTCCGGTCGCTCTTGTAGGCCGGGTCGTGCTCCTCGTCGACGACGATCAGCCCGACGTCCTCGAGCGGCGCGAGCAGCGCGGTCCGGGTGCCCACCACGATGTCCGCGTCCCCGGCCCGGATGCGCCGCCACTCGTCCGCGCGCTCCCCCTCGCCAAGCCCCGAGTGCATGACCGCGATGCGCACCGGCAGCTCCGCGCGCAGCCGGTCGGTGATCGGCGTGGCGAGCGCGATCTCCGGCACCAGGACGAGGGCTCGCCGGCCGGCCGCGAGGCACGCCGCGAGTGCCTCCACGTAGATCGCGGTCTTGCCGCCGCCGGTGACCCCATCGAGGAGGACCGGCGTGGGATCACGGGCCTCGAGGGCGGCGAGGACGAGCCCCAGGGCGGGCGCGGGGGCGGCGGCGAGGTCGGCGCCGGCCGGCCGCGCGCCGCGCACCGGCGTGGGGCGTCCCGCCAGCGGGCGGCGCGGTCGCTCGCGGACCTCCGCGCGGACGAGCCCG
>CAYJOH010000033.1:0-11671 GCA_964371685.1 uncultured Anaerolineaceae bacterium | reverse complement strand
CCAGGGCATCGGCTACCTGCTCGACGTCGAGGGGGAGGCGTCGATCCCGGACCCGACCTCCACGTCCGGGCGGGACGCCGAGCCGCCTCCTCGCGTGGGTCCCGGCTGAGCGGCGCACCCCGCCCCGTGACGGCCGGCGTGCCGGGTGCGAGGCCGAGACCCGCCTCCGGGACATCCAGGCAGTGGACCGCCGGATCGCGCTCAAGGCGCGGGACGGTGACGTCGACCTGGTGATCCTCGTCGTCGCGGACACGGACGACAACCGCCGTGCCCTCGAGGCGCATCGGGCAGCGCTTCGAGCCCGCTTCCCCCTCGACAGCCGTGGCGTGCTGGAGGCCCTGCGCGCAGGGCACCTGCCGGACCAGGGCGGGATCGTGATCCTCTGACGGTGCGGGATGGCGGTCGCGTGACCTGGCCGGGTCGCCGGCCGCTGCGGGTCGCCGGCCGCTGCGGGCCGGCCCGGGGCGGTACGCTCTGGGCATGATGCGCTACCGCCCGGGCGTCGCCCTGATCGTGGTCGACGTCCAGAACGACTTCGCCGATCCGCAGGGCAGCCTCAGCGTCCGCGGCGGCGCGGACGTGATCCCCGTCATCAACCGCGAGGTTGCGCTCGCATCCGCCAACGGCGCCATCGTCGTGTGCACCCAGGACTGGCACCCCGAGCACACGCCGCATTTCGCCAAGGACGGCGGCCTGTGGCCGGATCACTGCGTCCGCGACACCTGGGGCGCGGTCCTCCACCCGACCCTCGAGATCCCCGAGGGCACCCCGATCGTGCGCAAGGGCGCCAACGGCGAGGACGGCTACTCGGGCTTCACGATGCGGGACCCGGCCGGTGGCGACACGATCGCCACCGCGCTGGAGGGGCTGCTGCGCGATGCGAGCGTCGACGAGCTCGTGGTGACCGGCCTGGCCACCGACTACTGCGTGAAGGCCACCGCCCTCGACGCCGTCCGGCTCGGGTTCGCGACGACCGTGCTGACGGACGCGATCGCCGCGGTGGACCTGCAGCCCGGCGACGGCGAGCGGGCGCTGGCCGAGTTGCGCGAGGCGGGCGTCCGCCTCCACTCCAGCCGGATGCGATGATCGGCCGGCTGCTCGCCCTCGCGCTGGCCGCGGCCCCGGTCGCGGTCGCGCTCGATCGCTGGCTGGCCGGCCGCCGCGGCGCACGACCCCCGGAGCCGATGCGGATGCTCGTGGTGGTGGACGCGCCGATCGCGGAGACGTGGTCCGTGGTCGCCGACATCCCGCTCCAGGTCGAGTGGATGCGCGAGATGAAGTCCGTCCGGATCGACACCCCGGGCCCGGTTCGGCCCGGGACGCTGGCCACCGCCGTGGTGCGGATCTTCGGCATCCCGGTGCCCGACCCCGTCGAGATCACCGAGATCGAGCCACCCACGCGGTACGCGATCCGCCACGTCGGCCTGTTCAGGGGCCACGGGCTGATCACCCTCGAGGCGGGGGCGGACGGGACCACGACCATCGTGCGCTGGGAGGAGACGCTGGTGCCGCCGCTCCTGCCGGAGCTCGGCGCCATCGTCGGAGGGCCCATCCTCCAGGCGATCTTCCAGGCCGACCTCCACCGCCTCAAGCGACTGGTGGAGACCGGCTCGGCCGACGGCTGAGCCGCCAGGCCGCCCGCGCAACCCAGCCGCCCGAGTCCCCGGGCCCAGAAGCCGGAGCGTCTCCCATGCAGGTCCACCTCGTCGACGCGACCTACGAGCTGTTCCGGGCGCACTTCTCTCCCCGGCCGCCGGTGCTGGGCCGGGACGGGATCGTGCTGTCCGGCGTCAGCGGTCTCGCGGAGCAGCTCCTGTACCTCCTCCGCGAGCAGGGCGCGACGCACGTCGGGTGCGCCACGGACCGGGTGATCGAGTCGTTCCGCAACGACCTGTACCCGGGCTACAAGACCTCCGCGGGCATGCCGCCGGAGCTGCTCGCCCAGTTCCCGATCGCCGAGCGGGCCATCGAGGCGCTGGGTCTCGTGCTGTGGCCGATGGTCGAGTTCGAGGCGGACGACGCGATCGCCGCCGCCGCCGAACGCTTCGCCGCGGACCCACGGGTGGAGCGGGTCGTGATCTGCACCCCGGACAAGGACATGGCCCAGTGCGTCCGGGACGGGCGGGTCGTGCTCTGGGACCGGCGGCGCGAGATCACCTACGACGATGCCGGCGTCCGCGCCAAGTGGGGCGTGCCGCCGGCCAGCGTCCCGGACCGGCTGGCGCTGGTCGGGGACGCCGCGGACGGGTTCCCCGGGCTGCCGGGCTGGGGCGACAAGTCCGCGGCGGCGGTGCTCGCGCGGTACGGCAGGCTCGAGGACGTGCCGGCCCGAGGCAGCGACTGGGACGTGCCGGGCCTGCGCAACCCCGTCGGCCTCGCGACGACGCTCCGGGACCGGATGGACGAGGCCCTGCTGTACCGGGACCTTGCCCGTCTCCGCACGACCGCCGACGGCGTGCCGATCCCGCAGTCCGAGGTGGCGGAGCTGGAATGGGCCGGCGCGGATCGCCCGGCCTGGGAGGCCCTGTGCGACGAGCTGGGCCTCGGGCGCCTGCGCGCCCGCCCGCATCGCTGGCAATGACGAACGTCGGGCCGCCTCGTGAGGCCGGTCGGTCAGGCCGGTCGGTCAGGCGGCCTCGCGCGACAACCGGAGCAGCTCCGCGTGGTGGGCCGGGGGCGCGGCGACGATCCCGAACGCCCGGTTGGTCTTCTCGACGTCGAACCACGGGCCGCCGCGCGCGTCGGTCACGATCGCCCCGGCCCGTTCCGCGATCAGGCCGGCCGCGGCACAGTCCCAGGCCGACATCCCGCCCGACTGGATGAAGGCGTCGAAGCGCCCGTTCGCGACGTAGGCGAGCGCGAGCGCGGACGAGCCCATGCTGCGCGAGACGCGGATCGCGCGTCGGACCGCGCGCGCCCGGGTCGCCACCGCTCGCCCGCCGAGGGCGAGCGACACCACGCAGTCGCTGAGCAGCGGCTTGTCCGAGGCGCGGATCGGCGTGTCGCCGAGCCGCGCCGGCCCGTCGGCGGTCGCCGAGAAGGTCTCGCCGCGCATCGGGTCGTGGACCGCACCGGCGGCCGGTCGGCCGTCCACGGCCAGCCCGACCGACACGCAGAACACCGGGATGCCGTTCGCGTAGTTGATCGTGCCGTCGATCGGGTCCACGATCCACGTCCGCCCGCGGGCGAGGCTGCGCGCGGCGTCCTGGTGTGCGCCGGACTCCTCGGCGAGGATCCCGTCGCCCGGAAAGCGCTCCCGGATCGCGCCCAGGATCAGCCGCTCCGAGAGATGGTCCACCTCGGTCACGATGTCCCGGGCGCTCTTGTAGTCCACCCGCCCGACGCGCTCATAGCGCTCGAGCAGCAGCCGACCCGCGCGCTCCGCCACCTCGCGGGCGAACGCCACGTCCGCCGCGAAGGGGCTCGGGGGATCGGGCCGGCCAGGCGTCACGACCCGCAGTCCACCGTCAGCACGCGCGGCGTCGTGCCCAGCGACGCGACGACGGCCTCGAAGGACACGGTCGCGTTGCCGCCCACCATCGGGCTCTGGACGTAGGCCGTCTCGGGCCCGATCCCCCGGATCGTCGGGTCGCCGACGCGGCACGTGGTGCGGCCGGCCGAGGAGCCCTCGTTGGTGATCGAGATCGTCACCCGCAGGCCCGCCGGGTCCGCCTGGACGCCTGCGATCGTCGACGAGAACGGGCCGACGTCCGCGACCAGGAAGCGCGCCACGACCGCCATGATCACGGCCGCGATCACGATCCCCAGGGCGGCGGTCCCGTGGGCCTGCGACGCGGCCGGCGCCTTGAGCCCCAGCGGGTTGCAGCGCTCGCACATCGACTCCGACAGGGCGATCCGCGCCCCGCACCGGACGCAGCCGTGCGTCTGCTCGACGGCGGACCCCGGCGCGTCGGGGCCGGGGGCGGCGGAGGCGGGTGCGGCAGGGCGGGCCGCCGAACCGGGGGCGGCCAGGTCGGGGGACGCGGGGGGCATCGGGGCTACAGGCCGGTCTCGAAGATGCGGATGTCGTCCGGGGAGGCGACGTGGCCGTCGCCGCGCGTGAACGCGAGCGCCTCGCGCGCCCCCAGGGCGTCGAGGCCGGCCGGGAACCGCGCGATCATGTCGAGCACGACCTTGCGGATCCGCTCCGCGTTCTGCTCGAACACCGCGAGCACGTCGTGGGCGGTCACCGCGTGCGTGCCCTCCAGCACCCCGGCGTCGTAGTCAGTGATCAGCGCGATGTTGACTACCGCCATGCCCAGCTCCCGGCACAGGTAGGCCTCCGGGTACTGGGTCATGTTGATGACCTCCCAGCCGGCATCGCTGAACCATTTCGACTCGGCCTTGGTCGAGAACCGCGGCCCGTTGATCACGACGACCGTGCCGCCCTCGTGGACCGTGATCCCGTGCTCCCGCACGACGTCGATCGCGAGCTGGCGCAGGACCGGGTCGTAGATCTCGGCCGAGGACACGTGGGACACGATCGGCCCGTCGAAGAAGGTGTCCGCCCGGCCGTTGGTGCGGTCCACGAACTGGTCGCTGACCACGAAGTGCCCGGGCTCCACGTGGAGCTGGAGCGATCCCGCGGCGCACGGGCTGATCACCGCCTGCACGCCCAGCGAACGCATCGCCCAGACGTTGGCGCGGTAGTTGATCCGGTGGGGCGGGATCGTGTGGCGGCGCCCGTGGCGCGGCAGGAACGCGACGCGCCGGCCGCCGACGGTGGCCAGGAAGAAGCTGTCCGACGGCGCACCGTACGGGGTGTCCACCTTGACCTCCCGCACGTCATCGAGCAGCGAGTAGAAGCCCGATCCCCCGAACACGCCGATCTCGGCCAGGTCCGCCACGAACAGATCCTCCTCGTCCTGTGCCGGGGCATTCTCGCACGGGTCGGCCTCGCCTACGATTGACCGATGACGGACTCGATCGACGCCGCCGATCGGCTGTGGCTCGCGGACTGGCGGCGCCGGGTGGCGGACCTGTACGCGCATGTCCGGGCGACCGCCGCGAGCGACCCGGAGGCCGCATGGGAGGCGTGGTTGACCGAGCGCGAGGCGCTCTACCGCGGTCACCCGCAGTCGCCGGTGCCGGCTCCCGAGCGGGGGGCCTTCCGCGCCCGGCACTGGCCCTACGAGCCGGCGCTGCGGTTCGTGGTCGGGATCGAGGCCCAGCCGGCCGGCGCCCTGGCCGGCCCCGCGCTCGCCCTGCCCAACAGCGGCGAGGATTCGCTCGCGTTCCGCCGGGTGGGACGACTCGCGCTGCCCCTGGCGACGGGCCCGCGCCGCCTCGCGCTGTACTGGATGGAGGGGTACTCGGGCGGCCTGTTCCTGCCGTTCCGCGATGCGACCAACGGTGAGGCCACCTATGGCGCCGGCCGCTACGTGCTGGACACGGCGAAGGGGGCGGACCTCGGCGGCGACCCGGCGGCCGGCACGCTGGTCGTGGACCTCAACTTCGCCTTCCATCCCTCGTGCGCCTTCGACCCGCGCTGGGCCTGCCCGCTGGCGCCGCCCGAGAACCGGCTGGACGTCGCCGTCGAGGCCGGCGAGCGGCTGCGCTGAGCGTCAGGCCGCCGCCCGGACGTCGGCCTCGCCCACGGACCGGTAGAGCAGCAGCGCGACCAGGCACAGGGCGACGACCAGGGGCCAGCCGGCAACGACACCGAACGCGTCCGAGACGGCGCCCAGCCCGAGCGGCGCCACCAGGATCGCGAGCCCGGACGCGAGCGTCAGCCGCGCCCCGGCGGCGGCGGTCGCCCCGCCGGCCCGGCCGAGGGCCAGCGCCAGGCCCAGCGGGTACAGCGTCGCGGTCCCGAGGCCCGCGAGCAGCAGGCCCACGCCGCTGGCGGTCGTGCCGTGGGACACCCAGACGATCACGCCCCCGACGGCGCCGACGAGCAGCGCCAGCTCCATCCACCACCGGAGCCGCGTGGTGCCCACCAGGCCCGCGCCGAGCGCGATGCGCCCCGCCAGCATCCCCGCCAGGAACAGCGCGGCGATCGCCGTGGCCGTGTCCAGCGACACGCCCGCCTGCGCCGCCACGATCGAGGATCCCCAGACGACGTACGAGAACTCGAGCGACACCGCCACGGCGACGAAGCCCCAGGCCACCCAGAACGCCCGGGGGAGGCGCCGACGGGCCGTCGCGACCGGGCGAGCCTGCGCCGGGCCGACCGACAGGCCGCCCGCCAGCTCCAGCCCGATCGGCACCGCGAGCGGCAGCAGCGGCACGGCGCGCCAGCCGAGCGAGGAGGCCGCGAGCGCCGCGATCAGGACCGGGGCCGCGAACGCGGCCAGCATCGACCACGTGTTCGCGCGGGCGAAGCGCACCTCGGGCCCGATGCCGCCGGGCCGCCCGAGCACCTGGTTGACCGCCGACAGCACCGCGCCGCCGCCCAGCCCGAGGCCGAACGCCCCGACGAGGGTCACCGGCAGCGCGGCGGCCGACGCGACGGCAACGGCCGCGGCCACGACCAGGCCAACGGCCAGGATGCCCGCCCGGCGTGCCCCGAGCCGGCGCTCGACGGCATCGGCGATGGCACCGGCCGACACCATGCCCACCGCCACCGACGACGGGTGCAGGGCGGCCTGCACGTCCGTCAGGCGGAGCTCGTCCCGCAGGTACGGCGTGAGGGCCCCGATCGCGTACAGGTAGAACCCGAACACCGACAGGTAGGCGTACGCCGTCCACGTCCCGCGCCGCCCGGGATCCACCGGGCTCTCGTCGATCACGCCCGAATCGTACGGGTGATCGACCGGCCAAAGCGCCCCGTCCCACGGGCCGTTCGGCGGTAGCCCGGGCCGGGCTCCGCGACCGACGCTCGACCGGCACGCACGGGAGACCACGTCATGTCCCTGAGCTTCGGCGGGTGGAGCATCCTCGGCATCGGTGCCGCGGTGGCCATCGTCGCCGGCATCGTCCTGCTCATCGTCTATGCCTCGCAGCGCGGGCTCGTCAATCGCGAGCTCGACGGCATCGACCCGGAGGCCGGGCCTGACGCCGCACCGGCCGTCCGCGCCCCGGCGAGCCGGACCCTGGGCGCCGCGGGGGCGGTGCTCCTCGTCGCCGGCCTCGGGCTCGGGCTGCTGTCGGCGATCGGCGGCTGGGGTGGCAGCGGGACCACGGGCACCGGCCCGGGGACGGGCCCGAACGACTGCGCCCAGTCCTGGAGCGGATGCCCGCAGGCCACGCCCGCGCCGTAGATCACGTGGGGACACGCCGCTCACGCTCGGCGTCGGCGCTCGCCCTCGATACCATGGGCCCATGCCCGACCCCGCGCCCAGCCTCTCGGACGCCGCCCGCCGCTTCCTCGACGGGCTCCACGTCGCCTCGATCGCCACGACCGACCCCGACGGTGCCCCGCGCCAGGCCGTCGCCTGGTACCGAGTCGAGCCCGACGGCCGGATCCTGCTCAACAGCCGGACGCCGCGCCGCTGGTGCACGAACCTGATGCGCGACGGGCGCGCGGCGCTGTCGATCGTCGACGGCGCCGACCCCTACCGCTGGCTGGGCCTGACCGGTGTCGTGGACGAGGTGATCGACGACGTCGCGCGCTCCCGCGAGGACATCGTCGCGCTCGCCCACCGCTACCATCCCGAGGGCCCCAGCGCGTCGTCCCTCGCGATGTTCCGCAGCCAGCCGCGGGTGAGCTTCCTCGTGCGGGTCACGGGCGTCCACGACCACCTGGAGGACTGACCGATGCCCGGCGAGATCCCCGTGAAGCTCGGGTTCCTGCTGTGGCCCCAGACCGATGGCTGGCCGGCGATCCGCGATGCCGCCGTCCGGGCGGAGCGGGCCGGGGCGGCGAGCCTGTGGACCTGGGATCACCTGCTCTCGATCGTGGGCCCATGGCAGGGCCCGATCCTCGAGGGCTGGTCCGTCCTGTCGGGCTGGGCGCAGGTCACCGAGCGCGCGACGCTCGGGCTGATGGTCGGTGCCAACACGTTCCGCAACCCCGGTCTGACGGCCAAGCTGGCGACGACGCTGGACCACCTCTCCGGCGGCCGCGCCGTCCTCGGACTCGGCGGGGCGTGGTTCGAGCGCGAGCACGAGGCATTCGGGATCGACTTCGGCAGCGGCTTCGGCGAGCGGCTGGACCGGCTGGACGAGGCGGTGATGCTCCTCCGGCGACTGCTCGACGGCGAGACGGTGACCCACGAGGGGCCTGTGTACCCGATGCGCGACGCGCTGGTCCGGCCACGGCCGATCCAGGCGCGCCTGCCGATCATGATCGGCGGCTCGGGGCCGAAGAAGACGCTCCGCACGCTGGCCCGCTACGGCGACCTGTGGAACGGGATGGGCCGCCTGCCCAAGCTCGCCGAGCGCGACGCGATCCTCCGCGCGCACTGCGAGGCGATCGGTCGCGACCACCGCGAGATCGAGCGCACCACGACCGTGGACCTCGTGATCCGCGACGACCGCGCCGCGGCGGTCGACGCGTACAAGGCGCAGCTGGCCGCCGTCGGCGACGAGTACGACGCGACGTGGAACCACTTCGTCGGCACGCCGGCCGAGATCGCGGACGGCCTTCGCCCGATCCTCGACCTCGGCTTCCGCCACGTCCTGGTCGACGCCCGGCCGCCCTATGACCTCGAGACGATCGACCGGATCGGCGAGGTCCTCGAGATCCTGAACGCGTGACGGACCCGGCGGTCGTCGCGCTCGCGGGTGGTGTCGGGGGCGCCAAGCTGGCCGACGGCCTGCAGGCGCACCTCGGCGAACGCCTGGCCGTCGTCGTGAACACCGGCGACGACTGCGAGCGGCACGGGCTGCTCGTGATGCCGGATCACGACACGGTGCTCTACAACCTGGCCGGCATCGAGCAGGTCGAGTGGGGCTGGGGCATCGAGGGCGACACGCACGCCGCGATGGCGCAGCTGGGCGCCTATGGCGAGGAGACCTGGTTCTCGCTGGGTGACCGGGACCTCGCCCTGCACGTGGCGAGGACGGCCCGCCTGCGCGCGGGCGGACGCCTGACCGAGGTCTGCCTCGGGCTCCAGCGCTCGCTCGGCATCGCGGCCCGGATCCTGCCCATGGCCGACGAGCCGGTCCGCACCGAGGTCAGGACCGCGGACGGCTGGCTCGAGTTCCAGGACTACTTCGTGCGCCTCCGGCAGGCGCCCGAGGTGCTGGAGCTGCGGTTCGCGGGGATCGAGGCCGCGCGACCGACCCCGGAGGTGCGGGCCGCGCTGGCCGACGCATCGGCGATCGTCGTCTGCCCCTCGAACCCGCTGGTGTCGGTGGCGCCGATCCTGGCCGTCCCCGGCCTGCGCGACGACCTGCTCGCGGCGCGCAACCGCGGCGTCCCGGTGGCCGCGGTGAGCCCGATCATCGGCGGCCGCGCGCTCAAGGGCCCCGCGGACCGGATGCTCGCCTCGCTGGGCCTCGAGGTCTCGGCCGTCGGGGTGGCGCGGCTGTACGCGGACGTCGTCGACACCTTCGTCCTCGACACGGTCGACGCCGCCCTCGCGCCCGAGGTCGAGGCGCTGGGCATGCGCGCCGTCGTCACCGACACGATCATGACCGACGACGCGTCGCGCGCCAGGCTCGCGGGCGAGGTCCTCGGCGCGCTCGGCGCGCTCGGGCCGCTCGGGGCGCTCGGGGCACGCTAGCATCCCCCCGATGCCCGCCGACAGCGCTCGCCGCCTCCCTGCCTCGCGGACCACCGTGGTCGTCCCGGTGCGCGCCCTCGAGGGGGCGAAGTCGCGGCTGGGCGCCGTCCTCGACCCGGAGGAGCGCCGCGACCTCGTCACGCGGCTGCTGCGACGGACCGTGGCCGCGGCGCTGGCGACGCCCGGGGTGGCGGAGGTGACCGTCGTCTCGCCCGACGACGAGGTGCTCGCCCTCGCGACCGAGGCGGGTGCCCGCGCCCTCCGCCAGGCGTCCCGCGGCCTCAACCCGGCGATCGGCGAGGCGCGTGCCGCCGCCCCGGGCGCGGCCCGGCTGCTGGTCCTCCCCGGCGACATCCCCGTCGTGACCCCGGCCGCCCTGGGCGCGCTGCTGGCCGCGGCGGACGCCGCGGGGTCGCCCTGCGTCGTGCTCGCCCCCGACCGCCACGGCCGCGGCACGAACGCCCTGCTCCTCGATCCGCCCGACGTCATCGACCCCGCGTTTGGCGGCGACAGCCGCGCCGGCCATGCCTGGCTGGCGTCGTCCGCGGACGCGGCGTTCGTCGAGGTGCCGGGCGCCCTCGCCCTCGACGTGGACACGCCGGATGACCTGCTGCTCGCCGAGGTCGAGGCCCCGGAGGCGATTGGTGTCGAGTGAGGCGGCGGCCGGCGGCCGGGTCGAGGTCGTCGCGCTCGACGGGCTGCCCGAGGTGCGCCTGGGCGACGACCTGGGGGGCCTGATCGGGGATGCGCTGGCCGCCACGGGCGGGATCCTGCCGCTCCAGGCCGGCGACGTGCTGGTCGTGACCCAGAAGATCGTGTCCAAGGCGGAGGGGGCGGTCGTGGACCTGCGGACGGTGGAGCCGCGCCCCGAGGCGGTCGCGTGGGCCGAGGCCTGGGATCGCGACGCCCGCCAGGTCGAGGTGGTGCTCCGCGAGGCGCGCCGGATCGTGCGCATGGAGCGCGGCGTGCTGATCACCGAGACGCACCACGGCTTCGTGTGCGCCAACGGCGGCATCGACGCGTCCAACGTCGGCCCGGGCTCGGGCGACGTCGTCACGCTCCTGCCCCGCGACCCGGACGCGTCCGCCGCGAGCATCCGCACGGCGCTCCGGACACGGTTCGGCCATGACCTGCCCGTCATCGTGTCCGACAGCTTCGGGCGACCGTGGCGCTGGGGCATCACGGACGTGGCGCTGGGCGTGTCCGGGCTGCTCCCGCTCGAGGACCTTCGGGGCGTGCCGGACGCCGACGGGCGCGTGATGCGCACCACCGTCCGCGCGGTCGCCGACGAGCTCGCGTCCGCCGCGGAGCTCGCGCTGGGCAAGACCGCCGGCCGGCCCGTGGCGCTGGTCCGGGGCGCCCACCCGCCGCTCGGCGAGGGCACGATCCGCGACCTCCTGATGCCCCCCGGAAACGACCTGTTCCGCTGACCCGGCGCCCGGTCGGCCGCGAGCCCCGCGCCGCGCACGCTACTCTCGCGCCATGAAGGCCGGACTGCAGATCTCCTCGTTCACCTGGCCGGGCGGTGCCGAGGCCATCGGACCCACGCTCGGGCGGATCGTCCGCGACGCCGACGACGCCGGCTTCGACTCGATCTGGGTCATGGACCACCTGTTCCAGATCCGGGGCGTCGGTCGCCCGGAGGAGCCGATGCTCGAGGGCTGGACCACGCTCGGCTTCATGGCCGCGAACTCCGCTCGCGCGCGGCTCGGCCTGATGGTCGGGGGCATCCACTACCGCCTGCCCGGGCTGTGGGTGAAGGCGGCGACCACGCTCGACGTCCTGTCCGGTGGCCGCGCCTGGCTGGGCATCGGCGCGGCCTGGAACCAGCAGGAGTCGGACGGGCTGGGGTTCCCGTTCCCGCCCCTCGGCGAGCGGTTCGAGATGCTGGAGGAGACGCTCCGGATCGCGCACGAGATGTGGACCGGTGAGCGCGGTACCGAGGGCGCCTTCGAGGGACGCCACTACCGGGCGTCACGGCTGCTCAACTCGCCCCAGTCGCTGACCCGGCCCCACCCGCCGATCATGATCGGGGGCGGCGGCGAGCGGAAGACGCTGCG
>CAYJOH010000032.1:0-11728 GCA_964371685.1 uncultured Anaerolineaceae bacterium | reverse complement strand
GGGTCGGTCATCTCGCCCAGGAACACCGTGGGGGGCTTCATCGGTGCGCGCTCCTCTCCGCCTCAGGCGATCGTGGTGGTCAGTTCGCCGATCTGCTCGATCCAGACGGTGACGACGTCGCCCGCCTGGAGATGCCGCTCCGGTCCCAGGGGCCCGGCCAGCCGCGACGGCGTGCCGGTCGCGATGAGGTCGCCGGGCCGCAGCGTCACGTGGTGGCTGAGGTACGAGACCACCTCCGCGACCGAGAACCGCATCGCGTCAGTCGTGTCCTCCTGGATCGCCGTGCCGTTGATGGTGCAGCCCAGCCGCAGGCCGACGGGATCCAGCTCGTCCGCGGTGACGACCCAGGGGCCCGCCGGGCAGAAGCCGGGCATCGACTTGCCGATCAGCCACTGGTCCCCGTCCAGCCACGGGTCCCGCGACGAGACGTCGTTGATGCACGTGTACCCGAACACGTGGCGCATGGCGTCGGCGGGCGAGACGGCGACGGCTTCCGCGCCGATCACGACGCCCAGCTCCACCTCCGCGTCCACGTTCGAGGTCAGCGAGCGGTCCCAGGCCAGGACCTCGCCGTGCCCGGCGACCGACGAGGCCGCCTTGCCGTAGACCAGCGGCCGCTCCGGGCGGTCGCCGTCCGCGGCCGGCGGCAGGCCCGGCGGCCGGTAGTTGAGCCCGATCGTGTAGATCGCCCCGGGGTCCGGGACCGCGGGCCCCAGCCGGACGCCGGCCAGCGTCCGCCACGCCGCGGCGGGCTGCGCGTCCACCCACGCGCGGAGCCGCGCCAGCCCGTCCTCGCCCCGGGCGCCGATCTCGCGCACCCCGCTCACCCCGGCCGCGGCCAGCGGCAGCATCCGGCCGGCGGACACGACCGCGACCGACGTGCCCTCCTCGCCCAGGACCGTGGCCAGCCACATGGCGTCAGGCCGTCGCGCCCGGGTCCGCGAGCAGCGGCGCGACCGCCTCGCGCATGACCCCGGCCATGCCGGGGACGCCGGTCCAGCGCTCGAACGCGATCGCGGCCTGGGCGATCAGCATCTCGGACCCGTTGGCCGCCCGCAGGCCCCGGGCCCGGGCCGCCGCGAGCAGCGGGGTCTCGGGCGGGACGTAGACGAGGTCGAACACGGTCGCGTGCGCCGGCAGCGCCTCGACCGGGATCGTCGCTCCCGGATCCACCATGCCCACGGTCGTGGCGTTGACCGCGAGGTCCGCCGCCCCGAGCGCGTCCAGGTACGCGGCGTCGGCCAGGCCCACGGCGGCGACCGCCCCGGCGCCCACCCCCGCGAACCGCGCCGCCAGCGCCTCGGCCGCCGCGGGCGTCCGGTTGCCGATCGTGACTCGGCTCGCGCCCGCGTGGAGGCATGCGTACACGACCGCGTGCGCGGCCCCGCCCGCGCCCGCGACGACGACCGTGGTCCCGGCCAGCGGCCGGCCCATCGCGAGCTCCACGCCCGCGCGGAACCCCGGCGCATCGCTGTTGAAGCCCACCAGCCGGCCGTCGGGCGTCGTCGCGACGTTGTTCACGGCGCCGATCAGCGCGGCGTCGGCCTCCACCTCGTCCATCAGCCCGGCGACGACCCGCTTGTACGGCGCCGTCACGCCGAGGCCGAGCCAGTCCGGTCCCCGGGCCGCCGCGACGGCCGCCGCGACCGCCTCGGGCTCCAGCTCCAGCAGCACGTAGCGCGCGTCGATGCCGGCCGCCGCGAACGCGGCGTCGTGCATGACCTGCGAGTGCCGGCGCCGGAGCGGCTTGCCCAGCAGCGCGACGCGCCGGGTCATGCGCGCCTCACCGCAACGCCGGCGCCATCCGCCGCACCGGCCCGGCCGTGGGCGGGAACCGCAGCGCCGGGATGATCACGTCCACCCAGCTTCGGAGCTGGGCCGGGTCCGGCGTCATCGTGTGGAGCATGAAGTACTCCACGCCGGCGTCGATCCGGGCCTGGAGCGAGGCCACCACCTCGTCCGGCGTCCCGAACAGGTAGACCGACTCGAGGTACTGCTCGCCCCGCTCGGTGCTCATCACCTTCAGGAACGTGCGGTGCTGCTCCTCGCGCGCCTCGACCGGGTCGTCGGTGAGCACCAGGTGGAGGAAGTTCTCGTGCGCGACCACGTAGTCGCGCGGGTCCCGGCCGTGCTCGCGGAAGTACGCCTGGAGCTCGGTCCAGTCGCGCGCGATGTCCTGCGGCGGGCAGGTGGGCCGCGGGATCCAGCCGTCGGTGCGCATGGTCCGCGCCTTGACGGCCTCCACGAACCGCGGCAGGTCCGGCGACTTGGGATCGGCCAGCTGGGAGCCGCCGCCGGTCCAGATCTCCGGTCGCTGTGCCGTGCGGGGCTCGATGAACACGTCGTCCACCGAGTAGTAGCGGCCGTGGTAGGTGACGGTCTCGCCTTCGAGCAGCGGCAGCATGATGTCCAGCATCTCGTCGGTCCGCTTGCCGCGCTCGGACTTGTGCACGCCGACCGCGTCGTACTCGGCGTCGTTCCAGCCCACGCCGGCGCCCAGGATCACCCGGTTGTCGGACAGGAACTGGAGGGTGGCCAGCTCCTTGGCCAGGATGACCGGGTTGCGCAGCGGCATGATCAGGATCGACGTGCCCAGCCGGACCCGCTCCGTCACGCCCGCGGCGACGCCGAGCGCCATCAGCGGCTCGAGCCAGTTCACCGAGTAGAACCGCCGGGCGGCGAGCAGGTGGTCCGTGATCCACAGCGAGTCGAAGCCCAGCTCCTCCACCGTCCGCGCGAACGCCTTGATGCCGCGCGCGCGCTCGGCGCCGTCGCCCTCCCAGATGTAGGAGGGCAGGAACACGCCGAACCGGCCGACGTCACTCATGGGGCGGGGTCCTCCGTGCGGGCGGGCCTCATCGGCCGCGGTACTGCGGGTCGCGCTTGGCGAAGAAGGCCGCCGCCCCCTCCGCCAGGTCGTCGGTGGCGAAGATCCGGACCGATGCCTCGAGCTCGGCGGCCAGGCCGGCCTCGAGCGGCGCGTCGGCGGCGGCGGCGATGAGGCGCTTGGCCTCGCGGACGGCGAGCGGGCCGCGGGCGGCGATCTCCTCGCCGATCGCCCGGGCGACCGCCAGCGCCTCACCCGCCGGCACGACCCGGTGGACGAGGCCGATCCGCTCCGCCTCCGCGGCGTCGAGCACGCGGCCGGTGAGGATCAGCTCCTTCGCCCGGGCCTCGCCCACGACCCGGGGCAGCCGCTGAGTGCCGCCGCTGCCGGGGATCACGGCCAGGCGCACCTCGGGCATGCCCAGCTTCGCGCGCTCGGAGGCCACCCGCAGGTCGCAGCACAGCGCGAGCTCCAGGCCGCCGCCCACGGCGTTGCCCTCGATCGCGGCGATGGTCGGCATCGGCAGCCCGGCCAGCCGGTGCCACGCCTGCTGCTCCAGCTCCAGCCGGGCCCGGCCCCCGGGTCCGCGCTGCGCGTCGAACTCCCCGACGTCGGAGCCGGCGCAGAACGCGCGCTCGCCGCGCCCGGACACGACCACCGCCCGGACCTCGCCCGCGGACGCCGCCTCGAGCGTGGCCAGCGCCTCGCCCAGCTCCACGATGAGCTCGCGGGTGACGAGGTTGAGCGGCGGGTTGACGAGCTCGAGGTGGGCGACGGTGCCCAGCTCGAGCCCGACCAGGCCGCTCACGCCGCGGCTCCCGGGCCGCCCGCGTCGTCCACGTGCGCGTCGTTCCCGTGTGCGGCGTGGGCGGCGGCGAACTCGGCCGCCAGGCCCATCGGCCCCGCCGCGTACAGCCGCCGGTCCATCTCGCGCAGGTCGTCGGCGACCCGAGGCCGGAAGCCCATCTGCCCGAGCACCTCGCGCTCCACGTCGATGCCCGGCGCGACCTCGATCAGCACCAGCCCGTCGTCGGCCAGCTCGAACACCGCCCGCTCGGTGATGTACCGGACCTGCTGGCCGCGCTCGCGCGCGAGGTGCCCGTTGAACGAGACCTGGCGGACGCGGGGCACGAACTTGTGGAGGCTGCCCTCGTGGGCGATCCGGACCCCGTCCGCGATCTCGATGTGCAGCCCCTGCGCGGTCAGGGTGCCGACGAAGTTGATCCTGCCCGTCCGGGCGCTGATGTTCGGGAAGCCGCCTGGACCCCGCACCCGGCCCTCGAACGCGTGGACGTTGACGTTGCCGGCGGCGTCGACCTCCGCGAACGAGAGGCTGGCCACGTCCAGGCCGCCCCCGTCGTAGAACCCGAACATGTCGGGCTGGTCGATCATCGCCTGGTAGTTGAAGCCGGCCCCGCCCTCGTTGCCGGCCACCGGCACGCCGCCGAAGATCCCCTGCTCCACGGTCAGCACCAGCTGGTCCGTGATCCCCTCCTCCCAGGCCACCCGGCCGATGAGCTGGCTGATGCCGAATCCGAGGTTGCAGATGGCGCCCTTCGGGAACTCGAGCAGCGACCGGCGGGCGATGATCTTGCGCACGTCGAGCGGCGGCGGCGGCTCGGCGGTGACCGGCTTGCGCAGGGCCCCCGCGTAGTACGGCGAGTCGTGGGTGATGTAGGTCTGCCACTGGTCGGGATCCACGAACACGTAGTCCACCAGCGCCGCCGGCACCTTCACGTCGCGCAGCGGCAGGCTCCCGCGGCGGGCCAGCCGCCGGACCTGGGCGATCACGATCCCGCCGCTGTTGCGGGCGGCCATCGCCATCGAGAGCATCTCGCCCTGGACGGCCTCGCCCTCCATCGTCAGGTTGCCGTCCTCGTCCGCGGTGGTGCCCCGGATGACCGCCACGTGGATCGGGAACGCGTGGTACAGCAGCCACTCGCGGCCGCGCAGCGTGACGACCTCGACCAGGTCCTCGGTGGTGACCTCGTTCTGCTTGCCCCCGGTCTGGCGCGGGTCCACGTACGTGCCGAGGCCCACGTGCGTGACGAGCCCCGGCCGTCCCGCGGCGATCTCGCGCATCAGCTGGCTGAGCACGCCCTGCGGGAAGGAGTAGGACTCCAGCTGGTTCGCCTCGACCAGCGCGCCGAGGCGCGGCTCGTTGCCGATGTTGGACCCGATCGTGCGCTTCTGGAGCCCGGGCAGCCCGAGCTGCGAGAAGCCGCGGTCCGCGAAGTCGCCGATGCCCACGATCCGCACGGTCGTGAGGTCCCGCGGCCGGCCCTCGGCCCGGTACACGGCGGCGAGCTCGTCGATGAACCGCTGCGGGACCGCGTGGCCGGCTCCCGAGCCGCCGATCAGCAGCGTGCTGCCGTCGGGCACGAGGCCCACCGCCTCGCGGACGTCGATCACCCTGGTCACGGCATGTAGCCCCCGGCGTTGGGATTGAGGGTCTGGCCCAGGAACAGGGACGAGGCATCGGAGAGCAGGAAGATCACCGCGTCGGCGACCTCGTCGGCCCGCCCGAAGCGGCCGAGGGGCATGTCGCGCAGGCGCCGGCGGCCCTCCTCGGTATCGGCGAGATCCGCGGTCATCTCGGTCACCGTGAACCCCGGGGCCACCGCGTTCACGCGCACCCCCAGCGGCCCGAACTCGCGCGCGAGCGACCGGGTGAGGCCGATCAGCCCGGCCTTGGCCGCGCTGTAGGCCGCGGTCTCCGGGATGCCCATCTGGCCCAGGCGCGAGGCGATGTTCACGATCGTCCCGCCGCCCCGCTCCACCATCCCGGGCAGCGCGGCGCGGCAGGTGTGGTAGGCGGCCGTGAGGTCCGTCGCGAGCACCCCGTGCCACTCCTCGGGCGTCAGGTCGAGGAATGGCCCGACCTGCGTCCGCCCCGCGTTGTTGACCAGCCCGTCGATCCGTCCGAAGCGCTCGATGACCTGTGCCACGAGCCGCTCGGCCTCGACGCCGTCCGCGAGATCGGCCTCGAACGCCTCGCCGTCCGCGCCCGCGCCACGCACGCGGGCCAGCGTCGCCAGCGCCCCGTCGGCGGAGCGGTGATAGTGCACCGCGACGGTGGCCCCGGCGGCCCCGGCCTTGGCGGCGATCTCCGCCCCGATGCCGCGGCTGCTGCCGGTGACCAGCACGACCCTGCCGGCCAGGGTCTCTCCCATCAGGCGAGCCCCGCCGCGGCGAGCGCCGCCCGGATCGCCGCCGTCCCGTCCTCGGACACGGGCATCAGCGGCGGCCGCATGACCGTGCTGCCGATGACGCCCAGCTCCCGGAGCGCGACCTTGGTGCGGGCGCGGTAGTCGCGGACCGGGGCGCCGTAGACGACCTCCTCGAGCGGCAGGATCCGCTCCCAGATCGCGCGCGCCTCGTCCCACCGTCCCTGCCGCGTGCGCTCGACCATCTCGACCTGGAGGCTGGTCGCCAGCGTCCCGAACCCGATCAGCGCCCCCTCGGCGCCCATCACGAACGACTCGAAGATGAAGTTGTCGTCGCCGGTGAGGAGGTCGATGGGGCGCTCGAGGCGTTCGATCATGCGCCGCGTCCGCAGGTACAGCAGCGCGTCGAACGAGGCCTCCTTGAGCGCGACGACGCTGTCGATGGCCGCGATCCGGCGCAGCGCCTCCTCGCTGAAGATCACGCCGCCCAGCGCGGGCTGGAGCTGGAACGCGATCAGCGGCAGGCCGCAGCCCCGGGCGACCGCCTCGTGGTAGGCGACGGGGATCGCCGGGTCCAGGGGCGTGCCCTGGTAGGCCGGGATCGGGAACACGAGCAGGGCCCGCGCGCCGGCGCCCTCGGCACGCTTCGCCTCCTCGACGGCCTGGGCGGTGAACTGGGCGGACAGGCCCGCGACGACCGGGATGTCGCCGGCCTCGTCCACCGCCACGCGGAGCACGCGCTCGCGCTCCTCGGGCCACAGGTGGGGGCCCTCGCCGGTGTCCGCGTTGATCGCCAGCGCGACCGGGCCCTGGGGCAGCAGCCACTGGAGGTAGCGGCGGTAGGCGGGCTCGTCGAACCGGCCGTCCGCGTCGAACGTGACGATGCAGGCCGGGACGATGCCCCGGAGGTTGAGGCTCATCGGGCTCCTCTCGTGCGGGTGGTGGGCTGGGTCGTGGGCAGGGTCGTGTCCCGGCGCCGGGACGCGGGCAGGGGCTCCGCCGGCGGCGCGCCGGTGGACTCGCGGAGCACGAGCCGGGTGGCCATCAGCTCGCCCGCCAGCGGCTCGCCCGCGAGCGCCCGGTCCACGTGCGCGAACCCGCGACGCCCGAGCTCGCGCAGCGGCAGCCGCACCGTGGACAGGCTGGGCGCCGTGATGGCGGCCACCGAGATGTCGTCGAAGCCGGCGACCGAGACGTCGCGCGGGACCTCGAGCCCGAGCTCGGCGAGGCGCGCCAGCGCGCCCAGCGCGAGCAGGTCGTTGGCGCAGCAGATCGCCGTGAACGCGGCCTCGCCGGCCAGCAGCGCGTCCACGGCCAGCGCGCCGGCCTCTCGGTCGAACCCCGTCCGCACCACGAGCCGCTCGTCGACCGCGATCCCCGCCTCGGTGAGGCCGCGCCGGTAGCCCTCGAGCCGGGCGCGGGCGACGAACAGCGCCGCGGGCCCGGCGAGGAACGCGATCTGCCGGTGGCCCAACGCCACCAGCGCCGCCACCATGGCGGCGATCCCCGCGGCGTTGTCCACGCTCACGTCGGGCTCGCCCATGGCGTGGGGCGAGAGGTGGACCACGGCGGCGCCCTCGGCGCGCATCGCCGCCAGGTGGCGGCCCATCTCGGCGTTGAGCTCCGGGTCGTCGAGCCCGCTGCCGGCGAAGATCACGGCGGCGGCGCGCATCGAGCGCAGCAGGCGCACGTACGAGCGCTCGCGCTCCGCGTCCCGCTCGGAGCTGCAGGTGATGACGAGATAGCCGGCGGCGGTCGCCCCGTCCTCGACCCCTCGGACGACCTCGGCGAAGTACGGGTCGGTGATGTCGTGGACGATCACGCCGACCACGGGGATCCGGCGGTTGAGCAGGCCGCGCGCCAGCGCGTTGGGCACGTAGTCGAGCTCCCGGGCGGCCTCCAGCACGCGCTCGCGCGTGGCGGCGCTGACCGGGTAGTCCGACGCCGAGACGACGCGCGAGGCGGTGGCGGTGGACACGCCCGCCAGCCTGGCGACCTCGGTGATCGATGCCACGTCGCCCGGCTCAGTACGGGAACGGGAAGGACTTCGGCTCGTCGCGAACCGTGACCCACTGCCACTCGGTGAACTCGTCCCAGTTGGCCGGGCCGCCGAACCGCGAGCCGTTGCCGGACGCGCCCATGCCGCCGAACGGGATCGTCGCCTCGTCGTTCACGGTCTGGTCGTTGACGTGGACCATCCCGGACCGGAACCGCTGGGCGAGCGCCAGGCCGCGCGAGATCGAGCGCGAGTACACGGCCCCGGTGAGCCCGTACTCGCTGTCGTTGGCCAGCGCGACCGCCTCCTCGTCCGTGTCGAACACGACGACCGGCGCGACCGGGCCGAAGACCTCCTCGCGCCACGCGGCGTGGTCGGCGGTGACATCCGTGAGGACCGTCGGCCGGTAGAACAGCCCCTCGTGCGTGCCGCCGACGACGACCCGCGCGCCGGCCTCGACCGAGCGGCGCACGATGCCGTCCACCCGCTCGAGCTGCCGCTGGTTGACGATCGGGCCGAGGTCGACCTCCTCGCGATAGGGGTCGCCCAGCCGGAGGCGCCCGGCTTTCTCCGCCAGCAGGTCGACGTACGCGGCGGCCACGCTGCGGTGCACGATGTGGCGCCCGGTCGCGAAGCACACCTGGCCCTGGAACTGGAACGAGGCGAAGGCGCCGGCCGACGCCGCCGCCTCGAGGTCCGCGTCGTCGAGCACCACGAACGCGTTGTTGCCGCCCAGCTCCAGCGACACCCGCTTGAGCAGGCCGCCCGCCAGGCTGCCGACCCGCCGGCCCGCGGCCGTCGAGCCGGTGAACGTCACGCGGTTGACGTTGGGGTCGGTGACGATCGCCTCGCCCACGTCCGCCCCACCGACCACGACCCGGAGCAGCCCCTCGGGCAGCCCGGCCTCGCGGAACACGGCCTCGAACATCGCGCCGCCGCAGACCGGCGTCTGGGGATCGGGCTTGAGGACGACCGCGTTGCCCAGCGCGAGGGCCGGCGCCACGACCCGCATGCCGAGCACGCTGGGCGAGTTCCAGGGCGTGATCGCGCCGATCACGCCGGCCGGCACGCGGCGGAGCATCGACAGGCGGCCCGGCACGACGCTGGGCACCAGCTGGCCGTAGGGCTGGAACGGCATCGTCGCCGCCGCGTGGAGCTCGCCGAGGGTGAAGTTCTGCTCGTGGTGCATCTTGCTGTGGACGGCGCCGGTCTCGCGCTGCGTCCAGCTGCCGAACTCGGTGCGGTGCGCCTCGTAGATCTCCGCCGCCCGCCGCAGGATCCGGGCGCGCTCGGCGTAGCTGGTCTCGGCCCAGGCGGGCTGGGCGGCCGCGGCGGCGGCGGCGGCACGCGCGACGTCGTCGGTCGTGGAGCCCGGGGTCGTGAGCAGGTGGCGGCCGGTGGCGGGCTCGCGCACCTCGCGCGGCTCGCCGGTGCCGGGGCGCCAGTCGTGCAGGAAGTCGTCCACCCAGGTCGTCGTGGAGGCTGCGGTCATCTCCCTGCCGGTCTGGGCGCCTGGGTCGGCGAGGCGGCCGGTGGCGGGGTCCTTCCAGACCGGCCCACGCGCGATCACCTTGTCGATGAGGCCCTCTGCGAGGTACTCGGGGTACTGCCAGGAGTAGAGCTGCTTCGCGACCTGCCCCGGGTACCCCAGGCGCTCGCGGACGTCGGCGTCGGTGTAGTAGCCGAACACGACCGCCTGGATCAGCGCCGCGTGCCGGTCGGGCTCGTCGCGCTCGAGGGCGGCGAGGCGCGCCGCCGGGTCCGCGCCCAGCTCCGGCCGGAGCGACGCGAGCAGCGGCTCCGCGATGTCCGGGCGGGCACCGAGCACGAAGCGGATCCTCGCCTCGCCCACGACGTCGCCCGCGGACGGCATGCCGTGAGCCGCGGGGATCAGGTGGTCCGCGACGGCGGCGAAGGCCGATCGCCGGTCCGCGTCGAGACCGGCGACCAGGTCCGGGTCCGGGACGGCGCCGGTGGGGGCCGTGGCGGGGGCGCGGACAGGCTCGCCGCTCATGCCGGCACCTGCTGGTCGAACCGGGTCTCGACCATGTGGTCCGCCGCCCGGAGGGCGAGCGCGCAGATCGTGGACGTGGGGTTGACGCCGCCGGAGGTGACGAACGTGCTGCCGTCGGCGATGTACAGGTTGGGGACGTCGTGCGACCGGTTCCAGCGGTCCACGACCGAGGACGCCGGGTCGTTGCCCATCCGCGCGGTGCCCAGCAGGTGCCAGCCCGAGTAGCGCATCAGCCGGTCCACCTCGATCGTGTGGGCGCCGGCCTCGCGGAGCGACTCGGACGCCTTCTCGATGTGGAAGTCCAGCAGCCGCCGCGAGTTGTCCGAGACCCGGTAGTGCACCTCCGGCGCGGGGATTCCGGACGAGTCCGTGAGCGTGGCCGACAGGCGGACCTGGTTGGCCTCGTCGGGCAGGTCCTCGCCGAACAGGCCCCAGTTGGCGCCCCGGCCCAGGTGCGCCCGGACGTGGAGGTGGTGGTCCGGTCCCCAGGTCTTCGCCCCGGCCCGGGTGGGCAGGGCCGCGTTGATCGGCCCGAAGGTGGGCGCGAGGCCCCACTTGGCGCCCCGGACGAAGCCTCGCCGCTCGTCGGTCTCGTAGAACTCGAACGATTCGATGGAGCAGCCGAACTGGCCCTGCCAGCTCTCGAGGTCCTCGTCGAACAGGCCGCCGACGTTCGCGAACGGGTGCATCATCAGCCGCCTGCCGACCATCCCCGACGAGTTGCCGAGCCCGTCGGGATGCCGGCCCGACGCGGACAGCAGCAGCAGCCGGGCGGTGCCGATCGCGTTCGCGGCCAGCACCACGACCTTCGCCGGCTCGAGGTGCTCGGCGCCGTCGCGGTCCAGCCAGGTGGCGCCGGTGACGAGGCCCCTGGCGTTGGTCTCGAGGCGGCGGACCCGGGCACCCGTGATGAGGCGGGCCCCGGCGGCGATCGCCTTCGGCCAATGGGTCAGGTCCGTGGACGCCTTGGCGCCCTCGCCGCAGCCCTGCTGGCAGGTCCCGCGCTGGACGCACGGGTGACGCCCGTCGTAGGGCACCGACAGGATCGAGTTCGGCTCCGGCCACCAGTGCCAGCCCAGGCGGCTGTGCGCCCGGGCGACCTTGAGCCCGCCGGCGCCCAGCGGCAGCGGCGGCAGGGGCGGATCCTCGCCCCCGGGCGGGTAGGCGGGATCGCCGCCCATCCCGGACACCCCGAAGTGGCGGTCGCTGCGCTCGTAGTACGGGAGCAGCTCCCGGTAGTCGAGCGGCCAGTCGTCCGCGACGCCGTCCAGGGAGCGCACCCGGAAGTCCGACGGCAGCATCCGCGGCCAGGCGCCCGCGAAGATCAGCATCGAGCCGCCGACGGCCGAGAACATCAGGGGCGAGACCTCGGCGTCGGTCTCGTCGATCGGGTAGTCCTCGGCCAGGCCGCGGATGTTGGGGCTGGTGGCCCACTGCTTGCGCATCGTGAGCTCCCAGTCGAGCTCCGCGCCGCGGTACTCGGACCGGTCGTGCCACTCGCCCTGCTCCAGGCACACGACGCCGAACCCGGCCTCCGCCAGCCGCCGCGCCACGACGCCGCCGGTGGCACCGGCACCGATGATCAGGACGTCCGCGGGTTCGCTGGCCAAGGCTCGCTTCCTCCGACTGCAAGGCCCGGTGCCGGGTCCGCGTCGGGCGGCCGGCGGCCCATAGTAAACCTTATCTGTCGGCCGATAGTAAACCTTGTCTATCGCCTGTTGCGG
>CAYJOH010000031.1:0-11753 GCA_964371685.1 uncultured Anaerolineaceae bacterium | reverse complement strand
TCGTTCGCGGACATCTTCCGGAGCAACGCGCTCAAGAACGGCGTGCTGCCGATCGCCGTGGACCCGGCCACGCACGCGGCGCTGTTCGAGCTCGTGGCCCGGGACCCGGACGCGGAGATTCGGGTGGACCTCGCCGAACAGGGGATCCTGCTGCCGGACGGCTCCACGATCGACTTCGAGGTGGATCCGTTCGCCAAGATGATGCTGCTCGCGGGCACGGACGAGATCGGCTACGTCCTGGGCAAGGAAGCCGAGATCGCCGCCTGGGAGGCCACGCACCCGTCGCGCGTGGACACCCGCCTGGGCACGCCGCTCGCCGCCGGCTGACGGGGTCGGCGGCGCTGCCGCCGGCTGACGGGGTCGGCGGCGCTGCCCGGCGCCCAGCCCGCTCCCCGCCCGCCCGCCCAGCGGCGGAAACCGAGGGCGATGCGCTGGCACAACCGCTCGGCGAGTGGCGGGTGCCGCTGCACCCGGGCCGGCTCGCGACCGCCCCGACCCGGGACGGCCGGGAACCTCGTCCCGCCGCTCGCCGTCTGCCGCCCATGACGACGCACCGACCACTGGCGGCCGCCCTCGGCCTCGCGTTCCTCCTCGCCGCCTGCGGCGGCGCCGCGCCCAGCTCCTCCCCGTCCCCCACGCCCGTCCCGTCCCTGCCAGTCGCCCCGGACCCCACCGCGGTCCCGGGCGCGTCCGATGGCGCCGGCTCCGGCGGTGGCGGCAGCGACCCCGGCCAGGGCGGCGGCACCCTGCCCGGCGACCCGGGTGCCGGCGCCGGCGACGATGGCCCCGCGACCCCGGTTCAGCCGGTGGCCGGCGCGGTCGGCGTGCACGACGTCGTGGCCGCCGGCCTCCAGGCCGCGGTCGACGGCAGGCGGGTCACCGTCGAGCTTCGCTGGTGGAGCGGCGTGGAGCCCTGCTACGTGCTGGCCGGCGTGGACGTCGTGCGCGATGGCTCCACGTTCACCCTCACGATCCTCGAGGGCAGCGCCGCCGGCCCGGACGTCGCCTGCATCGAGATGGCGATGCTCAAGTCCACGATCGTGGACCTCGGCGAGCTCGAGCCCGGCACGTACACGATCCGGGCCTTTGGCGACGCCGCGCCGGTCGAGGTGACCGTCGCCGGCTGAGCCGCCCGCCACGGTCGCCCGCGGGCGAGGATCGCGGACCTCGTCGATACTCGCCCGGTGAACCTGTTCGACCTGTTCGCCCTGCTGCTCCTCGTCGGCGCGGTCCTGGCCGGCATCCGGACGGGGGCGCTGCCGCAGGTCGGCGGGATCGCAGGCGCGGTGGTCGGCCTGCTGCTCGCGCTCAACGCCGGCCCCTGGCTCGTCGACGTCACCGCCGGCCTGGAGCCGATCCCCCGCGCGATCGCCGTGCTCGGCGCCATCCTCGCCGCGGTGCTCGTGGGCGAGACCATCGGCTCCTCGGCCGGCGGCGTCCTGGCGGGCGGGCTGGGTCACGGCGTCCTGTCCGGGGTGGAGCGCGGGATCGGCGGGGCGCTGGGTGCCGCCCAGGCCGTGCTCCTGGTCTGGCTGGTCGGCGGGCTCCTGGTGGCGGGCCCGTTCCCGACCCTCGGCCGCGAGGCCTCGCACTCCACCGCCGTCCGGACCCTGTCCGCCATCCTGCCGCCCCCGACCGAGGTCGTCGCCGAGGTCGCGTCGGCACTCGACGACTCCGGCCTGCCCGATGTGTTCGTGGGCCTCGACCCCATCCCACTGCCGGGCGTGGACATCCCGACCGACTCCCAGGCGGGCGCCATCGCCGCGGCCGCCGCGACCGGGACCGCCCGCATCTCGACCCGGGCCTGCGACACCCAGGTCACCGGCACCGGCACGCTCATCGCGGCGGAGTACCTCGTGACCAACGCCCATGTCGTCGCCGGGGCCCGCACGATCCGCGCCTCGCTGGGCGGGGAGGTTGTGGACGCGACCCCCGTCCTGTTCGACCCGGACCTGGACGTCGCCGTGCTCCACGTGCCCGGGCTCGCCGGGCGTCCGCTGCGGTTCACGACGCAGGATCCGGAGCGTGGTGAGCAGGGCGCCGTCCTCGGCTATGCCGGCGGCGGGCCGCTGGTCGTGCTCGCGGCGGCGGTGTCGGGCGAGTACCCGGCGACCGGCCGCGACATCTACGGCGAGCACCGCGTGACTCGCGACATCCTCGAGCTGCGTGCGGCGGTGGACCCCGGCGACTCGGGCGGCCCGCTCGTCCTCGCCGACGGCACGATCGGCGGGCTGGTGTTCGCCGAGTCGCGCACCGATCCCGGCGTGGGCTACGCGCTGAGCCCCACGGCCGTGTCCGTGCGCATCGCATCTGCCCTCGGTCGCACCGGGGCAGTGGACGTCGGCGAGTGCCTGCGCTGACGCCTCACGGGGGCCGGGTGGGCGAACCCCGGGGTGTCATCGAGCCGACACCGGGCGCCCCGTCCGCGGCGGTCGCGGCTCGCTAGCATTGCCGGCGATGGACGGACTCGCAGATCCCGCCGACAGCCTCGACCCCGCGGACGCCGGCGCGCCGGCGTCGCTCGCCCGCCTCGCGGCCGAGTACTGGGACACGTTCCTCGAGACCCACCCCCTGTTCGCGACCGCCGTCGGCGACGCGAGGTTCGACGACCGCCTGTCGGATCCCACGCCCGAAGGGATCGCCGCGGCCCGGGCGCGCTTCGCGGCCCTGGGGGACCGCGCGGCGGCCCTCGACCCGGACCGGCTCGCGGGCGAGGACGCGGTCACGCTGTCGGCGCTGCGCGAGACCATCGCCTCGGACATCGCCGAGCTGGACACGGGCATCCTTGAGTGGAACGTGGACCCGCTCGACGGCGTGCCGGCCGAGCTCCTCCAGGTCCCCGACTACCAGCGTCTCGAGACCCCCGCTGACGGCCGGAACATGGTCGCGCGCTGGCGCGCGATGGCCGTCTACGCGGATCGCCACCTGGCGACCCTGCGCCGGAGCCTGGCCGACGGACGGGTGGCCTGCCGGGCGCCCGGCGACCGCACCGTCGCGATCCTGGAGGAGCTGCTCGACGGCCCGGTCGCCGACTGGCCGTTCCTGGCGCCGCTCGCGGAGCTCGACGGGCTCACCGGCTGGACCACGGCCGAGCGCGAGCGGTTCGCCACGGACCTCCGGGCGGCCGTGGACGACGGCATTCGGCCGGCCCTCGAGCGCCTGCACGACGCGCTGGTCACCGAGATCCTGCCCGCGTCGCGGTCGCAGGAGCACCCGGGCATGTGCCACGTCGAGGGCGGCCCTGCCGGCTACCGCCGCCTGATCCGGGTCCACACCTCGCTGGACCTCGACGCCGAGGCACTCCATCGGATCGGCCTCGAGGAGATCGCCCGCATCGACGCCGAGATCGCGGACCTCGCGGGACGAACGATCGGCGCGGCGTCGCTCGAGGCGGCCCTGGCGAGCCTGCGTGCGGATCAATCGCTCTACTTCGCCACCGGCGACGAGGTCTACGAGCGGGCGGCCACGAGCCTCGCCCGCGCCGTGGAGGCGATCCCGTCGTGGTTCGGGCGCCTGCCCCAGGCCCGGTGCGAGGTCGTGCGCATGGCGCCGTTCGAGTCGGAGCACTCGACGATCGCCTACTACCGCCAGCCGGCGGTGGACGGCTCGCGCCCGGGCCAGTTCTTCATCAACACCTCGCGGCCCGAGACCCGCCCCCGGTACGAGGCCGAGGCCCTCGCCTACCACGAGGCGGTCCCCGGCCACCACCTCCAGATCGCGATCGGGCAGGAGCTGCCCCACCTGCCGCTGTTCCGGCGCCACCTTGGCCCCACGGCGTTCTTCGAGGGCTGGGGCCTGTACACCGAGCGCCTGTCGGACGAGATGGGGCTCTACACCGGCGACCTTGACCGCATCGGCGTCCTCTCGTTCGATGCCTGGCGCGCGGCGCGGCTGGTCGTCGACACCGGCATGCACGCCCTGGGCTGGTCGCGCGACCGGGCGATCCGGTTCATGCTCGACCACTCCGCGCTGGCGCCCAACAACGTCGCAAACGAGGTGGACCGGTACATCGTGCTGCCCGGCCAGGCGCTCGCCTACAAGACCGGCCAGCTGGAGCTGCTCCGGCTGCGCGCCGAGGCCCGCGAGCGCCTCGGGGCGGCCTTCGACATCCGCGGCTTCCACGACGCGGTCCTGGGCAGCGGCGCCCTGGCGCTGCCGACCCTCCGGGGCGTGGTCGAGGCCTGGGCCGTGGAGCGCAGCCGGGCGTCGTGAGGCCGGGGGCTCCAGCCCGCTCGCCGGTGCGGGCGGCCGCGGCGTCGGCTCGCGAGGTGCTCCGTCACCGGGACCTGCGGGCGATCCTGCTGGCCTGGACGCTCGGGGTGGCCGCCGACTGGATGCTCACCGTCGTGGGCCTGCTCGTCGCCTGGGACATCGGCGGCGCCGTCGCCGTCGGGTTGTTCGGGCTCGTGCGGATGGCGCCGGCGACCGTCGTCAACCTGCTGGTCGACGCGGGCGCGTTCGCCCGCCCGGAGCGGGCGCTGGTCGGGGTCGGGGCGGTCCGGGCGCTCGCGGCCGGCGTGGTGGCGCTCGCGGTGGCGGCCGATGCCCCGCTGGTCGCGCTGGGTGCGATCGCGGTCGTCGCGGCGGCCGGGGCGCTGGTCCGACCCACGTCCCTGGCGATCCTGCCCGCGATCGCCACCGATCCCGCCGACCTGGTGGGCGCCAACGTCGGGTTCACGCTCGGCGAGGCGCTCGGGGCCGCGATCGGGCCCTTGACCGCGGGGGTCCTCGTGGCGGCGTGGGGTCCGGCGCCGGCCGCGCTGCTGGGCGCCCTGCTGCTGCTGGCGACCGGCGCCGTCCTGCTCCGGGTGCGGGTTGCCGACGCGGCCCGACCGGCCCGGCACGAGCGCGAGCAGCGCTGGCGATTCGCCACTGGCCTCCGGACGCTGGCCGCCCGCCCGCCGGGTGGCGTGCTGATCGGGTCGTTCATCGTCCAGACGCTGATCCGTGGCGCCCTCACGACGTTCCTGGTGATCCTCGCCCTCGACGTCCTGGACATGGGCGAGGCGGGCGTCGGCGTCCTCGGGGCGGCGATCGGGCTGGGCGGCGTGGCCGGCGCGATCGCCGCCCTCGCGATGGGGACGCGTCGCTCGCTGGCGCCGGTGTTCGCGCTCGCCCTCGCCGCCTGGGGCGCGCCGATCGCGGTGATCGGGTTCCTGCCCGCGGCCGGCGTCGCGGTGGCGGCACTGGCCGCCGTCGGGACGGCCAACGCCATCCTCGACGTCGCCGGCTTCACGCTCGTCCAGCGGAGCACGCCCGGCCGCTCGCTGTCCGCGGTGTTCTCGGTGATGGAGGTGGGCGCGGGCGTGGCGGTGTCCCTGGGCGGGATCCTCGCGCCGGCGCTCGTCGCCGTCCTGGGGGTCGAGCGTGCCCTGGTGATCACGGGCCTCGTGCTGCCCACCCTGGCCGTGCTGGGCTGGCCGGTCGTGCGCCGCCTCGACGCGGAGGGCGTGGTCCCCGAGCGGCAGGCCGCCCTGCTGCGGGGCATCCCGCTGTTCTGCGCGCTGCCGCTGTCCGGCCTCGAGCGGGTCGCGGCGGGGATGGTCCCGGTCCGCTACCCGGCCGGCGCTAGGCTGATGACCGAGGGCGAGCCGGGCGACCGGTACCTGGTGCTCGCGTCAGGCTCGGTCGCGGTGACCGGCGGTGGCCGCGACCTCGGCCGCAACGGGCGTGGCGACGGGCTGGGCGAGATCGCGCTGCTGCGCGAGGTCCCGCGCACCGCGACGGTGACCGCGCTCGAGCTGGTGGAGGCGTTCGAGATCGACCGCGCGACGTTCCTCGCCGCCGTCACCGGCCACGAACCGAGCGCGGCGGCGGCCGAGCGCGTGGTCGCGGCCAGGCTGGGCGGCTCCGGCTGAGCCGGGCATCGCCCGGACCGCCGTCGCGGGCCATACTGGTGGGGAGCCCGGACCCAGCCCCAACGCCCCCGCACCGCGCCCGCGAGGAACCGATGACCGCCGACCGCCAGCTGCCCTACAGCCGCCCGACCGACCCCGGCAAGCGCCACAGCCATGCCCTGACCGACGGGCCGGACCGCGCGGCGGCGCGCGCGATGCTCAAGGCGGTCGGGTTCACCGACGACGACCTCGCGCAGCCGATCATCGGCGTCGCGACGACGTGGATCGAGACGATGCCCTGCAACCTCAACCAGCGGCGGCTGGCGGAGTTCGTGAAGCAGGGAATCCGGTCGGCCGGCGGCACGCCCATGGAGTTCAACACGATCTCGGTGAGCGACGGCGTGTCGATGGGCACCGAGGGCATGAAGGCGTCCCTGGTCAGCCGCGAGGTCATCGCGGACTCGATCGAGCTCGTCGCCCGCGGCCACCTGTTCGACGGTCTCGTGTGCCTCGTGGGCTGCGACAAGACGATCCCGGCGGCGGCCATGGCGCTGGGGCGGCTGGGGATCCCGGGCCTGATCCTGTACAACGGCACGATCCTGCCCGGGACCTACAAGGGCAAGCCTGCCGACGTGGTCACGGTGTTCGAGGCCATCGGCGCCTACCGGGCGGGGAAGATCACGCTCGACGAGCTGTACGAGGCCGAGAACGGCGCCTGCCCGGGGGCGGGCGCCTGCGGCGGCCAGTTCACGGCCAACACGATGTCCACGGTGCTGGAGTTCCTCGGGCTTTCTCCCGCCGGCCTCAACGGGATCCCGGCCGAGGACCCGGCCAAGGAGCCCGCCGCCCGGCGCGCCGGCGAGCTGGTGATGACGCTCGTCCACCACAACATCCGGCCCAAGGACATCGTGACCAAGGGGTCGCTCGAGAATGCGATCGCGTCCGTGTCGGCTACCGGCGGCAGCACCAATGCCGCGCTCCACCTGCCCGCCATCGCGGCCGACTTCGGCATCGAGCTCACGCTCGACGACTACGCGCGGGTCGTGGACGCGACGCCCCTGATCGCGGACATGCGCCCCGGCGGCCGGTACGCGGCGGCCGACATGCACGCGGCGGGCGGCGTGGCCGTCGTGATGCGCGAGCTGCTCAAGCGGGACCTGCTCCACGGCGAGGAGCGCACGGTCGACGGCCGGACGATCGCGAAGATCGCCGCCGACGCCGTGGAGACCCCGGGCCAGCAGGTCGTCCGCCCGATCGAGACGCCGATCAAGGAGACGGGCGGCCAGGCCATCCTGCGCGGCAGCCTCGCGCCCGAGGGCTCGATCGTGAAGCTCGCCGGCCACGAGCGGCGCCACCACAGCGGCCCGGCGCGGGTGTTCGACTCCGAGGTGGCGTGCTTCGCGGCCGTCCGCGATCGCCGGATCCGGGCGGGCGACGTGGTCGTGATCCGCTACGAGGGCCCGGTCGGCGGGCCGGGGATGCAGGAGATGCTGAGCGTCACGGGGGCGCTCGTCGGCGAGGGCCTGGGCGAGTCCGTCGCGCTGCTCACCGACGGCCGGTTCTCCGGCGGCACGCACGGGCTGATGATCGGCCACGTGGCGCCTGAAGCCGCGGTCGGCGGCCCGATCGCCCTCGTGGAGGAGGGCGACACGATCACGGTGGACGTCGACGCGAGGCAGCTCAACCTCGACGTGGACGACGCGGTCCTTGCCGCGCGGCGCGCCCGCTGGACGCCGCCCGCGCCGCGCTACACGAGCGGGGCGCTGGCCAAGTACGCGGCGCTGGTCTCGTCCGCGTCCGAGGGCGCGATCACGAGCGGGGCGCAGCTCCGCGCGACGCTGGAATCGCGGACGGCGACCCCCGACATGACCGGGACGGCCACCGCGATCGGGGCGTCCGCGGACCCCGTCCGATGAGCATGCGCGCCGGCGGCCCCTCGCACCCCGGGCTGGTCGGCTTCCGGGTCTCGGCCACCGAGTCCACCGGCCTCGACTGGTCGCGGATCGACGAGGCGTGGGCCCTCGCCGGCGAGTACTCGGCCTTCGGCGCCGGCTGGATGAGCGATCACCTCTCGGACGCCAGCCGCGAGCGGCACGGGCCCGCGTTCGAGGCCCTGACCCTGGCCGCCGCGCTCGCCCACCGGGTGCGTGGCAAGTGGGTCGGGATTGCGGTGCTGTCCAGCACGTTCCGGCACCCGGCCGTCCTCGCCAAGTCGGCGACCGTGCTGGACAACGTCACCGGCGGCCGGTTCGTGCTGGGTCTCGGCGCGGGCTGGCACGAGGGCGAGCACGACGCGTTCGGGATCCCCCTGCCGCCGCCGCGCGAGCGGTTCGACCGCTACGAGAGCACGCTCCGGGTCCTGTCGGCGCTGTTCTCGGACCAGGCGCGGCACGCGCCGGGCGTGACCCTCGACGACCCGTCCTTCCCGCTCCGCGGCGCCACCAACGAGCCGGGGCCGGTGCGTCCCGGCGGCCCGCCGATCTGGCTGGGCGGCCAGAAGACGCGCGGCATCTCGCTCGCCGTCCGATATGCGGAGGGGTGGCCGATGCCCGGCAACCGGCCGGGGGACGTGGACTACTTCACGGCCAAGCGGGACGAGATCTCGCGCGCCCTCGAGGCGGGCGGCCGAGACCCGGCCGCGTTCACGTTCGCGGCCCAGCTGTCGTGCGGCACCACCCCGGCGTCGCGTCGCGAGGCGCTCGCCACCGCCCGGGCGTTCGTGCGGGCGGGCGCGAACCACGTGATCCTGGGCGTCCCGGCCAGCGTCGTCCCCGACGGGCTGGCGGCCGTCGGGGACGAGGTCGCAGGCCCGCTGCAGGAGGCCACGAGGCGCCGGTGACGATCGAGGTCCGCCGGCTCGATCCCGGCGACGACACCGCGCTGCTCGCATACGTCCGCATCCGGTGCGACGTCACCCCCGACGACGCGGATTCGCTCGAGGAGATCCGCTGGGAGGACGCCACCTACCCGGGGGAGGTCGCGCGGTTCCTGGCCGAGCTGGACGGGGAGACCGTGGGCGCGGCGTCGACCGGGCGCGTCCACATCCACGGCCCGGACCACCCGCGCTACTGGCTGGGCCTCTGGGTGCGGCCGGCGTTCCGCCGCCACGGGCTCGGAGCCGCCCTGCTCCGGGCGGCGAGCGACGCCGCGCGGGCGGCGGGCAAGACCGGGTTCCAGACGTGGGTGTCCGAGGCCCAGCAGGAGGCCGTGGCGTTCCTCGGGAACCGCGGCTTCGTCGTCGTCGGCCGCGACAAGATCGTCGGCCTCGACCTCCGGGCGATGGCAGCGCCCGCGCCGGCGCTCCCCGCCGGCATCGCGCTCCGGACCCTCGCGGACCGGCCTGACCTCGTCGCGGGCGTCCACGCCGCGGCCATGGAGGCGTTCCCGGACATCCCGACGACGGAGGAGCCGATCGAGGTCGGGTCCCTCGAGGCGTTCGTCGCCCGGGACGTGGAGCGGACCAGCATCCCGAAGGATGCGTTCTTCGTGGCCGTCGACGAGGCATCGAGCGAGGTGGCAGGCTACGCGAGCCTCAAGCTCGCCGCCGGGAGCACCACGATGGCCTACCACGACATGACCGCCGTCCGGCCCGCGTACCGTGGGCGGGGAGTTGCGACGGCGCTGAAGCGCGCGACCATCGCGTGGGCCATCGGACACGGGCTCGAGGAGCTACGGACCGGCAACGATGAGGACAACGCGCCGATGCGGGCCGTGAATGCCGCCCTCGGCTACCGGCCGCGGCCGGACTATTTGGAGCTGCGCGGGCCGCTGGCGCCGGGCTGAGTAGCCCATGTCAAGCCGCGGACCGGCGCCCGGCCGGGTCGCCCCGCGGCATACTTCGAACCGTGGGCGTCATCGACCTCAACGGGATCCGGCTGCGCAACCGGCTCGTCACCTCGGCCAGCCTGCTGGGGTACGGGGCATCGAAGCGCAAGCTGATCCTGTACGGCCTGTCCCCGATCGCCCAGTGGGTGCCGCTGGAGCGCTTCGGGGCGGTGACCACGCGCACGATGACGCTCCAGCCGCGCGAGGGCCACTTCACCCTGCGCGAGGACTGGTCGCTCACCGAGTTCCCGGAGATGCTCCGGCTCTACGGCCGCGCCCTGCGGAAGGTCGATGCCGGGTGGATCAACGCGTTCGGCTGGTCGAACGTCGGCATCGAGCGCTACTTCGACGAGTACTTCGGCCGAACCGCGGGGCTGAACCGGATCGTGTCCGTCGGCGGCTTCAGCGCGGACGAGATCGAGCAGCTGGTCGAGACCGTCAACGAGCGCGCGAAGCCCGGCGAGATCGCCGCGGTCGAGCTCAACGCCTCGTGCCACAACGTCAACTTCCCGTTCGCGGAGATCCTCGAGGACAGTCTCCGCCGGGCCGTGCCCCGAAGCCGCCACCCGGTGATCCTCAAGGTCTCCCCGGATGAGGACTACGCCTGGCAGGCGCGGCTCGCGGCCGAATCCGGGTGCGCGGGGATCACGGCCATCAACACCGTGAAGGGCCTGCGCCTCGATCCCGAGACCGGCGAGCCGTGGCTGAAGAACCGGTTTGGGGCGATCTCCGGGCGGGCGATCAAGCCGATCGGCCTGCGGGTCGTGGCCGAGCTCCGCGACGCCGGCATCCGCCTGCCGATCATCGCCAACGGCGGCATCCGCGACTTCGACGACTGCCGCGAGTACTTCTGGGCGGGCGCCGACGCGGTCAGCCTCGGCAGCGCGGTGTGGCTGGCGCCGATGCCGCTGTATGCACTGGGGCCGATCGAGGGGCTGCGCATCCGGCGCCTGATCTCGCGGGTGGCGGGGTTCACGCCGCCGGACGCCGCCCCGCACTGGCGCCCGGCCGGCCCCAAGCCCGAGCCGGGAGCCGCCGCTACCGAGCCCGAGCAGCTCGAGCCGGCACTCGCCACAACCGAGCCCGAGACACCGACCACGCCCGAAGCCGCGGCGACCTCGTGACCCTCGCGCGCGTCGCCATCGTCACGACCGGCGGCACGATCGACTCGCTGGGCACGGACCGCCTGGACCTCGCCGCGTACCTCGAGACCGGCCGGCGCCTGGAGCCGGGCGAGCTGCTGGCCGGCATCCCGGAGCTGGCCCGCATCGCCGACGTCCGCGAGGTCCCGTTCCGCCGGCTGCGCGCCCACGCGATGACCGACGTGGACCTCGCCGACCTGCACGACCTGGTTGCCGGCCTGCTCGCCCGCGGCGATGCGGACGGCGTGGTGGTCACCCACGGGACGAACACGCTCGAGGAGACGGCCTGGCTGCTCCACCTCACTGTCCCGACCGATGCGCCGATGGTGATCACGGGCGCGATGCGTCCGGCGTCCGCGATGTCCGGCGACGGGCCGCTCAACCTGCTCGATGCCGTGCGCGTGGCCGCCTCGCCCGAAGCGCGCGGCCTGGGCATGCTCGTCGTCCTGGACGACACCATCCACGGGGCGCGCGACGCGACCAAGTCGAACACGCTCCGCGTGTCGGCGTTCGAGAGCCCGATGGCCGGGCCGCTCGGCAGCGTGGACGGCGACGGGCGGGTCGTGCTCCGGAGCCGGCCGGCACGCGCGACGTCGCTCCGGGGCCGGTTCGCGGACGTGGACCTGCGGGTGCTGCCGCGCGTGGACGTTGTCGTCTCGTTCCAGGGCGCGGACGGGGTGCTGGTCGATGCCGCGGTCGCGGCCGGCGCCCGCGGGATCGTGAGCGCCGGCACGGGCGCCGGCTACCCGACCCCGGGCGAGGTCGAGGCGCTCGAGCGCGCCGCGGCGGTGGGCGTCGTCGTGTGCCAGGCGACCCGGGTGGGCAGCGGCCGCGTGCCGCGCGTGCCGTCGCTGGTGGCGCGCGGCTGGATCGCCGCCGACGACCTCGCCCCGTGGAAGGCACGGATCCTGCTCCGCCTCGCGCTGGCCGCGGGGATCCGCGACCCCGA
>CAYJOH010000030.1:9761-11835 GCA_964371685.1 uncultured Anaerolineaceae bacterium | reverse complement strand
GCGCTGGCGGCGGCCTTGGCCGTCAGCTGGCCCGGCCCCGTGTAGCGGAAGTAGGGCGAGTGGGGGCGCTCGACCCGGACCCGCTTGTCGCCCGGTTTGCGGCCCGAGATGGGCCGGCGGCCTCCGATCATCGCGCCTACAGCCCGTACGCCAGGCGGGCGACCAGGCGCTCGGGGAGCCCGAGGCTCTCCATGTGGCCCTGGACGGACGCGACGTCGTACGCCGTGCGCTGCCACGTCGCGGCCCCGGCGTCCGTGTCGAGCAGCAGCCAGGACGCGGTCGGGATGCCGTCCCGTGGCTGGCCGACGCTGCCCGGGTTCAGCAGCGCCCGGCGCCCCTCGAACACGAGCCGGGAGCCGGAGCCGGGGCTCATGGTCTCGAGGCGCCCGTCCTCCTCGAGGTACGCGATGGGCACGTGGGTATGGCCGTTGAGGCCGCTGGGCGTGGGCATCGCGGCGATGCCGGCCCGCGCGACCGGGCTCGTCGTGACGTACTCCCAGATCGGGTCGCGCGGGCTCCCGTGGACGAGCGTGAGGCCCTCCAGCTCGGCGCGCTCCGGCAGGGCCCGCAGCCACGCCTTCGTGTCGTCGCTCAGGACGGCGCGGGTCCACTCCATCGCCCGCCGGGCGTCCACGTTGAACGACTCGACGTCGAGGTCGCCGACGGCCGCGGCGTCGTGGTTGCCGCGGACCCCCCGGGCGCCGATCTCGCGCAGGCGGCCCACGACCTCGTCCGGGTCCGGCCCGTAGCCGACGACGTCGCCCAGCTGCCACACCTCGTCGACGGACGGCACGGCGGCCAGCACCGCGTCGAGCGCGGCGAGGTTCGCGTGGATGTCCGAGAGCACGGCGACGCGCATCGTTGGGAGGGTAGCGCAGCGGCGCCCCTTCGACGTGCAGCCGTCGCGCCGGCGGGCACGCTGCCGGGAGCGTCGATCGCGGCCCGCGTCACAGCGGGTGCCGGCGCCGCTCGGCGGGGTCGCGCGGGAACCGCGGGTCGATGGGCCCGCCGCGGGCGACCACGACCAGGCGATGGGCCTCGAGGCCCGGCACGCGGGACTCGTGGACCGTGACGGGCCCCGCGCGCAGTGCGGCCAGGGCACCCGCCGCCGCGGCCAGCTCGTCGTCCAGCGGCACGCGCTTCCAGGCGACGAGGACTCCGCCCGGGGCGACGAGCGGGAGCGCCACCTCCACCAGGTCGCCAAGACCGGCGACGGCCCGGGCGGTGACCGCCGGCCAGGCCTCGCGGTCCGACGGGTCACGTGGGTCGTGCGCGAGCGCCTCCGCGCGCGCGGGCTCCGCGTGGACCCGGTCGGCGAGCCCGGTTGCCCCGATGACCGTGTCGAGGAAGCGGACCTTCTTGGCGATCGAGTCGACGAGCAGCGCCCGGTCTGCCGGCAGCGCCACCGCCAGCGGCAGCCCCGGGTAGCCGCCGCCGCTGCCGAGGTCCAGCAGGGCGCGGATACCCAGGCCACGGAGGAGCGGGACCGCGGCCAGGCTGTCGACGACGTGCAGGCGCGCGACCTCCGCCGGGTCGCGGATCGCGGTCAGGTTGATCGCCGTCGTCCAGGCGAGGAGGAAGCGGGCGTGGGCGTCGATCGCCTCGCGGGCTGCCGGCTCCAGCCCGACGTCCAGGGCGCGCAGGCCCGCGTCGAGGGCGGCCTCGTACGCCGCGGGAAGCGGTGGGAGGTCCGAGACGCGCGTCGGGAGCGGACCTCTCGGCCGGTCCAGGGCACCCTCCTGTGGTCGTGCCAGGCCCGCCCGGGAGCCGCTCCCGGCGTCGTTCGCTCGCCGCAGGCGGCGTCGACACGGTGTTGCGCGATCCGTTCGGTTCCGGCCCGGGTCTCCCCGTGGCCCCTCGCGAATCGCGCTGCCCGGTGCGCGCACGCTGCGTGCGGACTGCGGACGTTAGGCGGGCGCTCCGGGGGCGTCAAGGCCCTTATCCACGAACTGCGGGACCGGCCTGCGACCTGTGGATAACGGCCGCGACTGTCCACCGCATGCCACGCGGCAGCGGGCCGTTCGGCCCCGCGATCGCGGCAGTTGGTCCCGGTCCCGTCCGCGCCGACCGCTCA
>CAYJOH010000030.1:5640-9661 GCA_964371685.1 uncultured Anaerolineaceae bacterium | reverse complement strand
GTTCGGCCCCGCGATCGCGGCAGTTGGTCCCGGTCCCGTCCGCGCCGACCGCTCAGCGGCGCAACGCGCGCACGACGTCAGATTCCAGTCGCCGGGCGGCCCATCCGGCTGACACGGCCGGCGCCGGCCCCGCGAGCCGACGGGTGCCTCCCGCCAGCCGACAGGCGCCTCCCGCGAGCCGCCGCGAGGACTCTACGGCTGGGTCGTGCGGGTCCCGGTGCGGACCGGGCGGCCCAGCGTCCGGCGGACGACGTCGATCACCTCGTCCACGTACTTGTCCGCCTCACCGCGCTCGGCGGCGGTGCGGACGCAGCCCTGGACGTGATCCTCCAGCACGAGGACGGACACCGCATCGACCGCGGCCCGCAGGGCGGCGGTCTGCTGGAGGATGTCGACGCAGTACTCCTCGCGCTCGATCATGCGCGCGATCCCGCGTACCTGGCCCTCGATCCGGCTCAGTCGCCGGACGAGCTGCGACTTGTCCTTGGAGTAGCTGTGACGGAACGTGTCGTGACCGGCGCCGTGATCGGACGCCGGCCGGTGGGTGGGCTCGGCCATGGCCGCATGATACCCCATGGGAGTATCGACGAATCCGGTGCCGATGGCACGCGCCCTGTTCACGCCCGTTCGGTAGACTTCACGGCCGATGGACCATCGCGGACTCCGGGAGCGCCTCACCGGGGCCGGCTGCGCCTCGTGCGGAGCGGCCATTCCCGTCGACCGGATCGCGATCCTCGCCGACCGGGGTGACCTCGCGTTCGTGGAGTTCGCCTGCCCCCGCTGCGGCAGCCGGACGATGGGCGTGGTGATCGGCGGGGCCGGGCCGGGCGCCGCTGAGGGCATCGTGGACACTGCCGCCGACGTCCGCCCCGCCGGCGGCCCCCCGATCGCCGACGACGATGTCCGCGCGATGCGCCGCTTCCTCGCCGGGTGGCACGGCGACATCCGCTCGCTGGTCGCCCGGCCGGGGGGTCCCCGGTGACCGAGCCCGTGGCGGGCGTCCCCCCGGCCCGCCCGGCATTCGCCCATGCGAGCGAGGCGGAGCTGGCCCGGATCCTGGACTTCTACGACGTCCGCTGGACCTACGAGCCCGACACGTTCCCGATCGGCTGGAGCCTGGACGGCGACGTCGTGGAGAGCTTCGCGCCCGACTTCTACCTGCCGGACCTCGACCTGTACGTCGAGCTGACCACGCTCAAGCAGAAGCTGGTGCGCAAGAAGAACCGCAAGCTGCGGCGCCTGCGCGAGCTGTACCCGGACATCCGGATCAAGCTGTTCTACGCCCGGGACTTCCGGATGCTCCTGCTCAAGTTCGGGCGCATGGCGCTGGTGGACGAGCTCACGGGGACCACCGGCCAGGCCACGCCGCCGCGCCCCGTCGACGTGTCGGCGGAGCCCGAGCCGGGCCTCGTGCTCGCCGAGCTCGACCTGCCCGACCTCGAGTCCGACCTCGTCGTCGCCGGGCCCGCCGTCACGCCCCGGGGTCGCCGCCGCGGACGCCGCCGGCGCCGGGGAGCCGGTGAGGCCGCCCCGGTCGCGGTCGAGGCGCTCGCGACCGAGGCCCCCGACCCGCCGGGCGCCTGACGGCGCGCCGCCCGCCGTGCGCCGGATCGCCGGACGCGCGATGATCGGTCCAACCTCGCACCCGCCTGACCAGGAGGCAGCGCCGACCCGCAGATGACCCGCACCGCCGATCTCCAGGGAGACATCGGCGACGTCCTGCTGACCGAGGAGGACATCGCCGCCAAGGTGGCCGACCTCGGCCGCCAGATCGCCGCCGACTACGCCGGCCGCAACCTGACGCTGGTGAGCGTCCTCAAGGGCTCGCTGCCATTCATGGCCGACCTGATGCGCCAGATCCCGCTGCCGCTGCGCATCGACCTCATGGAGGTCAGCTCCTACGGCGGGACGGCGACCGAGTCGTCCGGCCTCGTCCGGATCATGAAAGACCTGTCCGCGTCCATCGCCGACGAGGACGTGCTGCTCGTCGAGGACATCATCGACACCGGCCTGACCCTCAACTATCTCGTCCGCTACCTGCGCGGCAAGAACCCGGCCTCGCTGCGCATCTGCACGCTGCTGGACAAGCCGGCCCGCCGCCTGGTGGACATCCCGGTGGACTACGTCGGGTTCGAGATCCCGGACCAGTTCGTGGTCGGCTACGGCCTGGACTACGGCGAGCGGTACCGGAACCTGCGCTTCGTGGGCGTGCTCCGCCCCGAGGTGTACACGCCGGCGGACTGATGCACCGTCATCCGCTCGGCAACGGCCGCCGCCTCGCGCTCCTGGGCGCCATCGTCGCGCTCATCGGATCGATCCCGCTCCTGCCGTGGTACGGCCTCGGCGGCGAGGAGGGCCAGCTGACGGCGCTCACGCTGACGGCGTTCGACGGCACCGGGATCCTGACGTTCTTCGCGGGGCTGGGCACGCTCGCGCTGATCGCGCTGCCATACGCCTCGGGCGAGCGGCCGGTGGGGATCGACCGCGGGCTCGCGTTCGGGGTGCTGGCGGTGGTCGCGCTGGTGGGCGTGGTCCTGTGGGTACCCGTGGGCGGCGTCCTCGAGGCGCCGGAGGGGCTGCTGCCGAACCGCGCCTACGGGTTCTGGATCACCGCGCTGGGCGCGATCATGCTCGCCCGGGCGGCGTACGAGATCAGCCTGGAGCCGCCGCGCCGCTGACCCCGGGCTCAGGGCACCGCGCTCGCCGCCGGCGTCGCAGGGCTCGTCGAAGGGGTCGCCGCAGGCCCGGGGGACGGGCTCGCCGACCGACGTGCGTCGAGGTCGTCGATCTCGATCCCCAGCCAGCGGTGGAACGCGTCGCTCCCGGATCGGAGCTCCAGCACGTAGCGGCCGGCGGGCCATGCCTCCCTGCCGTCGACCCGCACGGCGACCTCCGGCGCCGGCCGCCACAGGCCGCCGAGGGCATCGGGCGCCGCCGGCTCCAGCAGCACGGCGGTCAGCGGCACCGGCCTACCGTCCACGATGGCCCACAGCACCGCGCGGGCGGACAGCGGCGGCCGGAGCCGCTCGTCGAGTGGCGCGCAGTAGCCGAGAGCGGTCACGAGGTCCGTCGCGACCGGGGCGAACGGGATCCGCGGATCGAGCGGGCCGGCGGCCTCGCTGGGGTCGACGGCGATCCACGAGCGGATCGGCGCCGGGCGCCCGGTCCAGCGCTGGATCGTGGCCGCCCGCCAGCCGCTCGGCGAACCGCACGTGATCCACAGCCCCGCGTACGGGTCGTCACCGGTCGTCGCCTGGCCGGGCGGGGGTGTCGCGATCGCCTGGCCGTCGGCCGGGCTGGTGGCGACCGGGCCGTCGCCCGGGATGGCGGCCGGCGCCGGCCTGACCAGGTCCCAGGGCCGCGCGATGCCGATCAGCAGGGCGGAGACGATGGCCAGGGCGGTGAGGATCGTCCGCCGCTGGCCCGCCGTGGATGCGACCGGCCGCGCCTCCGCCCGCTCCGGCGTCCGTTCCGGCGTGCGGTCGGGCTCGTCCACGAACCGGCGCCGGCCCCGCTAGTCCTCGCCCAGGTACGCCCGGCGAACCATCTCGTTGCGGCTCAGCTCGGCGGACGTGCCCGAGAGGACGACCCGCCCGGTCTGGAGGACGTAGCCCCGGTGCGCGATCGCCAGCGCCTGGAGCGCGTTCTGCTCGACGAGCAGGATCGTCATGCCCCGCGAGTTGATCTCCTGGATGATCCGGAAGATCTGCTGGACCAGGATCGGCGACAGGCCCAGCGAGGGCTCATCGAGCAGCAGCACCCGGGGACGGGTCATCAGCGCCCGGCCGATGGCGAGCATCTGCTGCTCGCCGCCCGACAGTGTGCCCCCCCGCTGCGACGCGCGTTCCTCGAGCCGGGGAAACAGCTCGAACACGTGGGCCGTGTCCTGGCGTACCTCGGCGGAGGTCCTCGTGTACCCGCCCATCTGGAGGTTCTCGAGCACCGTCAGGCGGGAGAAGATCCGGCGCCCCTCCGGCGCGTGCCCCACGCCCATCTGCACGAGCTTGTGGCTCGCGACGTG